>JBAXCM010000169.1:0-8804 GCA_037141475.1 Verrucomicrobiota bacterium
GGTCGACCATCACCACAGGGCGGGCCGGGTTGTGATCGACGAAGGGTTTGCCGGCCAGACGGCCGTCACGCAGGGCATTGAGGGCACCGGGCACCTCACTGCGCAGACCGGTTTCATAGACGCCGCCGCTGGTGGTGCGGGCATAGGCGGAAAACAGACCGAAGGACTTGGCCTTGAATTGGGCGGAGAGGGGCACGCGGTTAGAATGATAGGCGTCATCGGCGCGAAATCCGCCCTGCTGGGGAAAGAAAAACGTCTTCGGGAAGATTGTGCCCAAATTGGCCGCGTCGCCATAGACGAAATCCAAGCCGCCGTAGCTGACGGTCTTGTTGCGATAGACGATGGATGCCGTCACTTGGAAGCGGTCCTTCATGCCATAGTCTGGCGGCTTGATCCCGCATTCGATCTGGACAAGGTCGTCGGGGTGCAAGCCGAGCACCCCCGCGCCCTGGTCGTTGGTATTGAGGATGAGGGTCATCGGGGTGAGCCAGTCAATGTCAAACCCCACCGCCTTGCCCCGAAGCCCAGGCATCGCCTTGATCATCGAGACCACATTGCCGGTACCATCCACACCGGTGGCGTCGTTCGCCCAGTCGTCAAATTTTGCATCGAGTTTGTTGCCGAAGCTGGCCGCCGGATTGAGGTAAGGGCTGCTGACCATCGTCTGGCCGGGATTGAGGACGATCGGGCCGGTGGAGGTATTGACATCGGAGCTGCTCCAATTGCCGATATCCAAGGCGAAGGATTTTTCGCCACGGTCGTCGGAGCCCCTGCCATTGTTGATGAGCATCTCGGTAAAGGGCGTGAGGATGGAGTTTTGGACTTGGCCGTTGACGGAGAAATTAAAAGCGACCGGGGGATTGCGAATAACCACCTGCATGCGGTCGAAGGATATGGAGACATTGTAAGGGTTGTGGAGAGTGACGATGGGGACAAACACCAAGTGACCCATGCGCGACATGCCCTGGCTGAGAATCGAACTCCAATGAGCATCACGTGTCACAAAGGTGAACAATATCTCCACCTTGGTAATGACCGGCCCCGGATAAAATCCAGTCGCTGGAACCTGCGACTCCGCATCCGAAATACTCACCGAATCATCCGGCGGATCGCTATAGGTCGGTGATATATCTGGCGTCTTGATCTTCTTGTAGATATTGTAGTAACTCGACAAAATTCCCCAAGCAGGGTCAGACACACCGGTGATCTTGTGTGTGGATGCATATAGCTTCTGACCACTGTAGCTGGCCGGCATCGCGGCACTTTCAAAAATTGATGTTAGATCCTCCTTGAGTCCGCCATGGCGCACGTCACTGAGCACCCCTAACGAATATGGCGTCACCGCGTTGCGCAACTTGGCGATCCGCCGGCCGCCCGCCACCAAATCCATCTGGTTAGAATCGATGAGTTTGCCGGACGCTCCCTGCGCCTTGGCATAATTCGCGGGGGTGTCGTCGGTGGGCAGTGAGTTAGCTAGGTTCGCGGCGATGCCCACCAGTGACGACGCGTCCGGGCGGTGGCCGGTGAGCAGTGCGCGTTGTTGGGCCAGGGATGGATTTAGGCCCGGATCGCGGTAGGAATTGATGCGGGCCTTGACCGCCTCATCGGCGACGTGCCAAGCGTAGGAACCCTCGCGTTTGCCGTTATGGACGATGCCGACGCGGCCGGCATGCACTTTGAGGGACTCGTCTTCGAGGCCGCCGAGAGAGCCCTTGCCGACCAATTCAATCGTCTCGCCGGAGAATCCGGAGGCTGAGTAGGCGCGATTGGTGGTGGCGCTTCGGTCGGTATCGGAGACGAGCCAGCGCTGGAAGCGGCGGAGTTTTTCGCCGGTGTAGTCGAGCCCCGGGATGTTAGGATTGTAATTCCAGGATTGCCAGGCACCGGTAAGGTTCGGCTTGCCCGAGGCCGAGCCATCATTATTGGAAACCGCGGAGATCATTTTGTCCGGGCCCATGGATTTCTGCAAATCACCCAGCGCCAGGACCAGCGCCATTCTAGCGTTGGAGCGAGCCACAGCCATCGCGCTGTGTTGGGAAGCGGCCCGCAGGGAGATGGTTGAGAGCGATAGCAGTCCGACGATGAGTACTGTTAACAGCACCATCAGGCTGAGCGTCATGATCAGCGCAAAGCCCCGGTGTTTCCCACGGATACGACACATACATTTATTGGGCCACTATGACCCCGGCACCACGATCTGCACATCATCGATGTACCAACCGGCAAATGGTGGCGGCGGATTCGAGGCCGGGTCGTTGTAGTCGTCAGAATGGAATCGGAATTCAAGCTTGATCGGCTTGGTGAAGGCGATGAAGGGCAGCGCTTTGGTGTATTGTGCCCAAGCGGTGGAGCCGCCTTCGACGTCCGCTTCGAGGACGGCAAGCACGGAATCATCGGCGGCCGAGAGGATGTTGATGACGCCGTAATCCGAATCACCCGGAGCGTTTTCGCAATACATCCATTGCATGAGTTGCAGCGTGGCGGATGTGTGGGTGGTCAGATCGATAGCCGGAGTGCGCAGCCAAATGTTCGATGAATAACCGTAGGTTGTGGCGATATTGGTGCCGTAGCAGTAGCGCGGGCTGGCGGCCGCCAGCGGGCCGACGTTTGTGGGGGTGCCCAATTGCCAGGTGGTATTGTGGTAGGCATCGGAGTCATCGTAGCCGCTGGCCCAGCCGGTGGCTACGCCGCTATCGAAGTTTTCGGAGAATACCAGCACAGGCGCAGCGGCAAGTTCCTCGACCACATAGAACATTTTTGGATCGGCTGGACGAGGGATGGTGAGGGTATTGAAGGGCGGTGTGGAGGCGATGCCACCTTGCACCAGTGCCCACGTCGAAGGAGAGGTGGCGAGGTCAGGGCTGCATTTGAGGTTGTAGAGTTTACCGTTCTGGCTGTTCCATCTGAAATCCAGATTGGGCGCGGCACCCACCACCGTCAAATTAAAGGGTGCAACCACGGGAGGTGTTTGGCCAACCACTTCATGAAAGGTGGTCGCGAGCCGCAGCTGGGCGCCGAAGAATTTGCCCCCGGCGAGTGTGACTGTATCAAACTTGGATTGGTCCAAGTCCGGCTGCGGGATGCCGGCAGGCCAGTTGGCCGAGCAAAGCAGCGGCTGGGCGGTGATGGCAGCATTGAAGGCATCTTCGCTCAAGGTGTCGGTCTGATTAAACTTGACCACCGAGACGACGTCCGGCGTGCCGTTGGGCCGCCACTCGATCTTGCCAACCACAATGTAGGGTGTCGAGTTGACGGGGTTAACCAACATCGATTGCAGGCCGTTGCTATCATTTTGAGGCACGGCCACCCCGTTGGCCGTGTAGGGCGCACTGATGTAATGAACGAGGGTGGATGTGCCGATTTCCTTGCCTTGGACGTCGTAATTATCAAACGAGCCGGTCGTTTCACCCGGAGAATTCGGGACGCTGTCCCAGAACTGGGGATAGATCTTGCGCACGTTGCGCTCGGACGAACCGAGGCCAGTGCCTCCGCCGATCGCCTCGCCAGAGGCACTGCCGCCGCGGTCTTCGGTCAAGCGCCCATGGCCGATGGCCAGCTTCATGCCCGACGGATTCGCGGTGTAGCCGCGGGAGGATACGAAGCTGAACCAAGTGGTGCTGCCGTCGGTAAACGTGGCGGTCACGCTCGGATCCAGGGTGCGCCATACTTCCATGTGGTCGGTCGCATTGGTGCCGCCGGGGCCAAAATACCCCTCGGTGCTAGGCAAATTGGCCACCGCACCCGAGAATGACTGGATGATCGGGCCGGTGTTGTTGTAATTCGTGCCGGACAGGGTGCCCGCCGCATACACTGTGATCGGAGTACTTGAATTGGTGTAGGTGGACCAAGCACCCGTAAAACCTGTGCCACCGCTTTGCCCGGCTAGCAGGAATCCATTGTTGGTCGGCCCCGAGGGCGTCCCGCTGTTGTAGTTGAACGGCTCGAAAACAAGCAGTCTGGCGTGCAGGGGCAAGCCAACAGTTAGGCCAATGGCAAAAATTGCCGCAGTTCGAATCATCTTCATGACAGGAGATCTTTTCACACGTGGTTTTTTCGAGGGTTTATCGCAGTGGTTTCCTCAACAAGGGAAATGCCGTGGGGGGGGAAATTATAGAGAGATTCCAAGGGCGCAATTCATTTTTGTAAAAAAAAGCATGCCGGAATCAAATTGCTAAATTCTCGCTGGCAAAGGCCAAAGCCCGCTGCTTCATTTGGGTGGTCATCAGTGTGAGGGCGTTGGCACGAGTGGGGGCGAGGTGCTCCTTGAGGCCGGTGCGTTCAATGAAACTCATATCGGCCTGGAGGATGGCGTCGGGGGTTTCGTTATCGAGGATACGCACAAACAGGGCAATCATGCCCTTGGTGATGAGCGAATCAGAATCTGCGAAAAATCGGACTTTACCATCCTCGCTGAGGGCATCGAGCCAGACCTGGGATTGGCAACCTTTGATGAGATGGGCGGGCGTCTTGGCGGATTCGGCAAGCGGCGGCAGGCGTTTGCCAATGCTGATGACGTACTCATAGCGCTCGGTCCAATCCTGGAATAAGGCCAATTCGTCAAGCAGGATTTGTTGTTTTTCGGAGATTGTCATGCGCGCCGCTAATGGAGCGTCAGACGCGTCTTTGCGCAAGCCCAGATCAAGTCGCCGCTGCCAACCGCTGCAACCCGCGCCCCACCAAAAATGCCAGCGGTGGCAAAAGCAGGCATATCATGAAAAATGGGTCGGTTTTTCCATGATTCATCAGGCTCAGCGATAATGGCAGCAATGCGACCCAATCGAGCAGCGGCAGGCCGGCCAGCAGCGCAGACACCTGCTCACGCGGGGATTTGCTGAAACGGGTGACGCACAATATCAGCCAAATACTAAAGGGCAGCAGGCCTAGCGGCCCAAAACGCGGCAGGCTCGGCACATACCACGAGGCCATCAACAACCCGCCAAATACCAACAGGCCGCGTGCCGGCCAGCGGGTCGCGGCTGATGCGGAGGCCAGCGCCTCGCTGCGGGCAATCCACGACAGGCCTGCAACATAACACAGCAGGGCCAAGGCATGGGGCGCGATGACGGCCACTTCCATGCGGGTGTGCGCCAAAGCGTGGGAGGCGTCCGGCTTGGCGCAACTCATCGGCCATTCAATGAAAAACAACAAGGGCAGCAAGGCCCGGCACATCGCCACTAGCAGAATCGACGCAGGATTCCGCTTGTGCCAAAGCGTGTAACAGACGATGCACAGCACGATGGCCAATGCCACCAGCGCGGAGCCAGCACCGACGGCCCCGGCCAAAACCAGTGCAACCGCGCCGCAACCTATCGCCAATCCCAGATAGAATCCGGGTGCAAACGCCCCTTGTGGCAACGCCCGTTCCGGCCGGTGCTGACCGTCCCAATGGCGATCGTGCCAATCGTTGAGGAAATTTCCACTCACGTAGAGTAGGCAACCGGCACCCACCAACAGAGCGGCGGTCGGCCAAAGCGAGATACCCCGTCCGCCGACGAGCACGCCAAGGGCCACGCCAAGCCAGACGTTGCTCACCACGCTGGGGAGATTGGCGAGGCGGGCACTGGCGAGCCATAACTTGGTGCGGGAGTTCATTCTGGAAAGAAAGATGCATGGATTTATGGCGCCGATTTTTCAACCACTAATTTCAGATCGCTTCACGAACTCACGAGCAATTGCCGCTGGACAAACCGAGGCAAATCAGTGAAACCAACCCAACATGAGGCGATTTCTTGGATCCGAGGCGGGGGCGGTGCTACTCTGGTTAGTGGCATCGCTGCTCGTTGCGGCCGTCATTTCTCCCTGGCTCTATCAAGCCGGCAAGGGCTTTGGGGATTGGGTCGCGGCTCAGGGATATGCAGGCACTGCCGGTTGGCTGGGTGTCGCCTGCCAACGGGCACCGTTCGGGCGCTTCTTCAAACGCAGCATGCTGCTTGCCGCTTTGTTACTGCTGCCACTGTTGTTCCGCCGCCTGCGCCGCCTGCGCCAACCCGGCGAGCCACTGCTGCCACCAAACACCCCCATGTCGCAATCCCGGGGTGCCTGCCAGGCATTGCTGGGCCTGGGACTCGCCATGGCGATCGTCGCCGGACTCGGCGCCATGTTGCATATGTTAGGGGTGTTCACTCCCTATCCGATGGTGCCGGGAGCCAAGCACCTGCTGCTTCAAGTCGTGGTGCCGGCGGCCGCAGTCGCACTCGTCGAGGAATGGTTGTTTCGCGGGCTGTTGCTCGGCTTGTGGTTGCGGGTGGCCCGGCCATTGACGGCGTGCCTTGGTTCTTCGTTGGTGTTTGCATTCCTGCATTTCCTGAGTTCCAGACCCGGCGCGGGCATTGCTGAGCCGAGCACAGCGCTGGCGGGTTTCCGGCAACTTGCCGACATTCTGATGCGCTTCTCCGAGCCGAGGGTTGTCGCAGCGGATTTTCTCACATTGTTCACCGTCGGCTTTATCCTGGCACTTGCCAGAATGCGCACCGGCCGTCTCTGGCTGAGCGTGGGCATGCACTGCGGCTGGGTCATCGCATTCAAAACCCACAACCTCAGTTATATGAAAGTGCCCGATGGCCCGTTCAGCCCCTGGTGGATAGGCGAAAGCCTGCGCTCAGGCTTGCTGCCATTGGCCGCCCTCGGCCTCACCGCCGGCCTCTGTCATCTGGTGCTGCAACGCGTCGGCTACCAAGCAAACGTCAACCCGGAGTAAATCCCGGTGCCAGCACCCTTGATCGGTTTGCCTCCCCACGATGCTGAGGGATTCGATAACTCATAACTCTGATTGAATAGATTCTCAACCCGGGCATGCCATTTGATCGAGTCGGTTAGTTGATAGGTGCCATAGACCCGCGCCAATGTGTAGGCACTAATCGGATCCCCTCCCCACGAGTGCTCAGACAAATGCGATACCCCCACACCTATCAGCGATGGGACCGTCGGCTTCCAATCTATCGATGCACTGGCTGCGTTGCGCGGCTGGTCCGCCAAACATTTTTCTAACATCGTCCAAGCGACCCGGTAGTTGAGGGCGCGCTGGAACCAAGAGCCGCTCAGCCCGGCCTCGAGCCCGTCGGTGGTGGTGGTCCCCGGAAGATTGACCGATTGGCCGCTCCAACTCGGGGGCGGATAAGACACAAATTGGATTTGGTCATGGATTTGATTGCGGAACCATGTCACTTCAACTTGGTGGTTCTCACTTAGCTTTTGAACAACGCCCAGATCCCAGCCCAACGCATGTTCAGCAACAAGATTCGGATTGGGATCCCCCCACGTCGAGCCATATAGATCCAGAAACGTGGGTGTGCGGAACGAGGTGCCCAACCCGCACCGGACAGTGGTCCCGGTCTTTGTTAGCTGATAGTTTGACCCGATGCGCCACGTCAGCTGGCTGCCGTACGTGTCGTAATCCTCCCAGCGCAGGGCACCACTGGTGGTCAGGTCCGTGATAGGCGTCCACTCCAGCGCGGTTCCCACACCATAGCGGTTGGATGAATTGTCGGTCTTTGTGTTAGACCAGGCGTCAACCGAATCACTCTGATAGTTGTTGTGATGAAAAAAGGCGGTGCCCAGCAGCAAGAGCTGGTCGGTGATGACGATTCGCTGATCGGTGGAAACAGCGGTGGCCTGCGTATCATTGCCATAGATTCCCGTATGGTAATCACTGTCATAAGATTCCTGCTGCAATCCTGCGTGGAAGCTCGTCGTCCAGCGGTCTGAGATGACGCCGGTGGCGTACACCGTGGCCAGGGCCTCATGGACACGGTCGTCCGAAGCGCCGCTATTTTGATAGAAATTCTCAAAGCCGCGATAGGTGGTGCCGAGCGTCCAGACTTTGTTGAGCTTGGCCTCCACACGCATTGCAGTCTGAAGTTGGTGAAAGTCTTGGTTGGGCGCGTCGTTGGCAGTTTGCTCGTAACCACCGGATAGAAAAAAGGACAACGGTCCCACCTCGCCCTGCTCCATGGCATGAATGGCAAATGAGCCGAACGAACCGCCCTCGGCAGTTAGCGATCCGTGAGGTGTGCCGGTGCCGCGAGGAGTCTCCATCCACAGGACACCGCCGACGCTCTCACCACCATAGATCGCCCCTTGCGGACCACGCAAAATCTCTAACCGGCCCACATCATAAACCCGGCTCGCACCCAGGAAATTCCCCATCTGCGACGACGAATCGCCGAGCCGCATGCCGTCAACCACCATCTGGGAATAGGCGCTCGTCGTGCCACGGACGAACAATGACGTCATCGCCCCGGTCTGCCCGCTGGTGGATGTGGCTATCACGCCGGGGGTTTCATTCAATGCCTCGCGGAATTGCAGCAACCCGCGCGCTTCCAGCCCTTGCGGGTCCAGCACCGTCACGCTGGAAGTGACGCTGGAGGCGGGCTGCGGATCGCGCAACGCGGAAACAACCAAGGGTTGCAATTCATTTTCCACTTCGGCACTCGCAGCACTCGCGGCTAGTGGCGACAAGAGGGTGGCAAGTGCCAAGGCACAACGACATTCGCCTCGGAGAGGCAGTTGGGGGTATTTCATTTGTTAGCATTCAATAGTCTGTAGATCGCAGACGGATGAAACGGCTCCTCAGGCTGGTGCTCTGGCTGTTTTCACTGCTCGCGCAGCAAAAAATCACAGTGGCGATACCGCTCCGGAATAGGCCACGGCAACACAATGTGTCGCCGGTGCTGGCACCGGATTCCCCATCAATTGGCTGCCCGTGCGACGGGCCTCCCGAAGAGGCCAGCGGATCTCCCGCTGACGTCGGAAGCCTTGGCCAACCGCTGCACCCGAAGCAACCACAAAGCAATTGACGCGCAGCA
>JBAXCM010000170.1:0-8791 GCA_037141475.1 Verrucomicrobiota bacterium
CCCGGTGGCGGTGTCTTTACCCCCCCTCCCGGCGGAGCCCCTCCAGGCGGCACCCCAGGCACGATCACACCGCCGGAAACCACTGATGTCACTGGTTGATTTGGCACGCGTGCCGAGCTATACCGCACTTGCTTCGCCTTTTTCTAACAAAATTACGCATGAAAAATAAATTTACTCTAATCTTCGCCTTCACTCTTGCCATCGGCCACGCCTCAGGCGCGGAAGGTCTTTACAACGTCGGCACCGAGGCTCAAAATGCCATGCCGCTCAAATGGAGTGCCGGTCTGAATTTGACCTATGACGACAATGTCAATCCTGGTGGCGTCAAAAAGGACAACGCAGTTTCACTGAATCCGTTTATCGGTCTTTCTTTCATCAGTTTGACCCCTCAAACGACATGGGACGTTTACGGCCGTTTGGGTTGCATTTATTATGTTGAGAAGCCTTCGAATCTAGTGGACGATGTGTACGCTCAAACCAGTGCAACCGCCAATCTCACTCATCGCTTTGACGAGCGTCTCCGTTTCTCAAGTCGAAACTCCATAACCTATGAACTGGAGCCGGATTACGCTCAAGGATTTGCCACAAGTCGCTTGTCCGGTGCCTATTTGTTCTGGGCCACTGACGATTCCCTAGGCTATCGCTGGACCGAACGGATGGCTACTTATACCGGCATCAGCCTGACCGGCTTGGAATATGGCAAATCCATCTATAAGGATCAAAATCGCTTCACATGGGAAGCCTATAACCAGTTTCGCTATCAGCTTACTCAGGAGCGCAGCGTGCTGACCTTGGATTATCGCTATGGTCAAACCACAGCAGCGGGCTTGGCTGCCGACTCCACCAATCAGTACATTCTTGCCGGCCTCGAACATCGCTTCAGTCCTACCGCAATCTTGGTCACCAAAGTGGGTCTTCAAGTCCGTCAAGTGGATCGGGGCACCACCACAGACAATCCATACGGAGAAATGGCGTTGGATTCCCGCATCAGTCAGGATTTCACATTGAAAGGGTTTTTACGCTACAGCATTGAGGGCTATGATACGGTCCAGACGGTTGGGGCGAGTGCCTATGACTTCAGTCAACGTCAAACCCTGCGCGTCGGACTTAGCGGCAATTACGCAGTCTCTTCGATGGTCTCAATCTTCAGCGGCATCGATTATATTCCCGCCAAATTCAGTGACGGCCACCGGGTTGCCGGTACCGGCCCGATGAGCTCTAGCGGATTAACCCAGCACCTCTTCAATGCCTCCCTCGGTTTCTCGGTGAAACTCATTGAACGGTTCTATGGCAATGTTGCATACAACTACACGGATTCAAATTCCGAAGTTTCCAAAGCCTACAATCGCAGTCGTATTACGGTCGGTGTGAGCTATCAGTTCTAATGCATCCCACAGCGGCCTGCTTCAATCATAACCCAGCTCAAGATAATATTTGACTTGTCATAAGCTCCCGCAATGTCTCTCATTGCGGGAGTTTTCTTTTGATTGTTGCCAATTGATCAGTACATTCAGCCCAGACTTAAGACGCTATGCCCAATACTTCTTCTCAACAAAGCGAAACGGCCCTTCACGCCTTCGATTACTGGCAGGTCATCAAGAATCGCTACGGCTTGATCCTGCTTACCCTGCTTCTCGTCTTTATGACTGCCTCGGTTATCACCTATGTGATGCCAAAAAAATATGAGAGTTACGCCAAGATTGAGGTCAAGCCGCGGGGCACAACCATCACAGTTTTCAAAGGGATGGAGGATACCAGTTTTGGTCGCGTGACGCCGAACTTCTTCAACACGGAGTTCGAGAAGATCAAGAGCCGCAATGCCCTGATGAAAGTCATCGATAATCTCGATCTGACCAATAACTGGAGCTTGGACCGGGAAACGGTCTTCGCCATCCTCACAAGCATCGTCAAAACGGACAACGTCCGTGGCACGGATTTGATCACCATCAGCGTCCGCCATTCGGACAAGGATGAGGCCCGTGATATCGCCGCCGAGGTGGCTCGGGCCTATAAAGAATACCGCAGCGAAACTGAAAACAAGGAAGGCGACATGGCATTGCTTGAACTTAAAAAGGCCGTGCGGGTTCAGGAAGACATCGTCGAAGAGCGGCGCAAGGTCTTGGCCAACATTGTGCGGGCCAAGGGCATCATTTACTACGGGCCGGACTCCTACTATCGCAATACCGGCATGGAAGACGATAACGGTGCCAAGAATGCCTTGGACACTTTCAATCAGTTGGAAACAGAAAAGATGCAACTAGAAAGCATGATTCAAAGCCTGCTGAAGTACAGCGCGGACCAACTCATGGTGTACGCCTCCGGTTTGGCCCTGCCTGATAACATCGTCCAAACGCTCTATCCAAAGTACCTCGACCAGAAGACCCAGTTCGAAGGGATGAAGCGTCAGGGACTCGGACTGAAACATCCCAGTATGCTGGCTACTGCCCAGGTGCTCGAGTCCATGAAGAAGCAGCTCGATGAAGGGGTCGTCTCGTTGCGTGATACCCTTCAAGCGAAGCTCGAACTCGCGGAAGCCCGCTTCAAACGCGCTCTGTCTAGCAAGAACGACAAACGCGGTGAAGCCATCAAGCGCGGCCTGGATGCACAGGACTATGTGGATGCAAAACGCGATTTCGAGTCCGAGCAGGAGATGCTGCAGCAAATGAAGCTTAAGTTGATTGGGGAGGAAATCACCGGGAAAATGCCCAATGACTCCATCATTGTCCATGATGAACCGGTCAGTTCCCAGAATCCGGTCAGCCCCAATGTGACCCTTAACCTGATGCTTGGCGCAGTTATCGGATTGATCTTCGGACTGGGTATCGCCTTCTTCCTCGAATATCTGGACACTTCCGTCAAAACCCTCGAAGACGTCGAGCGCTACCTGCAAGTGCCAGTGCTTGCGGTTGTTCCTAAAGATATCGGGATCCTCCATAAACAAAGCGGCATGAGCCCTGACGCCGAGGCCTATCGTATCTTGCGCACCAATATTGAGTTCAACCGCAAAAATCCTGAGGATAATGCGATCACCGTTGTGTCCGGCGGCGCCGGCGAAGGAAAATCAACCACCTTGGTCAATCTCGCCTATGTCTGCGCCCAGGGCGGTTACACCACACTGATGATCGATGCCGACTTGCGCCGCCCGCGTTTGCATACGTTCTTTGATATCAGCAATTCAGTCGGCCTAACCAATTACCTCACCACGGAATTGATGCTTGAGGATGTGATCCTCCAAACGCCGGTGGACAATCTCTATTTCATGCCATCCGGCATCCTGCCGGCGGATGCCGCAGGTATCCTCAACTCGCGTCGCATGTCCGAACTCATTCAGGACGTCAAACAACGCTTCGACTTGGTTCTGGTCGATAGCCCGCCCATCCTCGGGGTCAGTGACGCCTCCGTGCTGGCCAGCGAAGTGGACCTTACCATGATCGTCGTGCAACATCGCAAATTGCCCCGAAATATGCTGCTGCGGGTTAAGCAAGCCGTTGAAAACGTGGGTGGTACCGTCATCGGCGTGGTCTTGAACAATGTCGATGTGCGTAGTGATAGCCAATATCAGTACTACACGAGCTATTACACGTATTACGCGCCGGCTGAATCGCAGGTTGGCCCACCGTCATCCGCCGCCTCGTCCAAGTCTCAGTCCGCCAGCAAGAATCAGCCAGCCTTGCGCGGCAATGATACCGAACTGTATTGACAACCCCGAACCTAGTGACAAAATAACGCCATGAATCTTAAAGCACTTATCTTTGGAAGCCTTGCTTCGCTCCTGCTTGCCGTCAGCGTCTTTGGCCAAACTCAAATCAAGCCCGGCCGCGCAATCACCATCACCATCCTCGGCGTGCCAACCGATGAAAAAACCCGTTTTGACGGCACCTATCCTGTGTCGGAAAGTGGCATGATCAACATGCCGCACATCGGGTCTATCAAGGCGTCTGGGTTGCGGGCGGACGAGCTATCCAGCGTCCTCCAAAACACATACAAGAGCCGCGAAATCTACACCAATCCCACCATTCAAGTCCTCAGTTCAACTCAGGATACCCTGGATAAACAGATCGTGCACGTCGGCGGTCAGGTGCGGAAAACCGGGCCGACTGAATACACTCAGGGACTCACCCTCTATCAGGCGATCCAAGCCGGGGGTGGGCCGACAGAATTCGGCAGCATGTACCGGGTCAAGTTGTTTCGCGGTAATACCCAGCATCAGTACGACCTGACGGATGCCAAGAACATGGCGATTATTTTGGAACCAAATGATACCATCGAGGTGCCCAAACAAAACTGGCTTGGGCGCTGATCTCCAGCCGATTATTGTCCTCGCCGAATCAGCCCATAAGAATGGACAAGAAATGACCATGAGTTTGCCTTGGCTTCCTGCACGTCCGTTGTTTGTCATCATAGCGGTATTGACGTGGCCGCTGTCTGCGGCTGAGCTTGAGTTGCCCCCTGCCATCATGCAGGGGTTGAAATCCGAGAAATTTGCCGAGCGCGAGCAAGCGCAAAACGAGTTGCTGGCATGGACCCGTCAGCATCCGGATGAGGCGACGGAGGCACTCTATCAGCAATCGAGGACAGCAGGGGACCCCGAGCAGCGCCTGCGCTCTCAGGGGGTCTTGCGCGAGCTCGTGGTGGATGAATACCTGCGCAACGGCGTCGGTTACGTCGGCTTCCGCATGAACCCAAACACCGAGGCTGTCGCCGTTCCTGGTGAGAACGAGCCTCGCTTCGCCGTGCGAGTGCTCCAAGTCGAGCCGGACACCCCTGGGCACAAAGCCGGTCTGCTTGCCGGGGATTTGCTGCTTGGCGTGGACGACGCCGTCTGGCATCAGGAGGATACTTCCATTGTCGTCAGCGAGAAAATCAAGTCCTTTAAAGCAGGCACCAAGGTGACCCTCAAGTTGTTCCGTCAAGGAAAGGTTGTCGATCTTCCGTTGGTGCTCGGTCGCCGACCTGCCACTGCCGATCTGCTCCAATTTCAATTTGGATTCTGGGGGATGCAAATCAGTCCCGAGGCGATCGCGGCCGCTGACAGTGCCGCGAAAGAGGAGTATTTCCGGCGCTGGCTGGCCGCGCGCAAAGCCAAGGACTAGGGAGACTTCGCCTCAGACCCAAGGTGAAAGTCTTGAAGACGGCTCAGCTGAGCTCGCAGAACGCCTAAGATGAGGAATTTGACCTAACGATCAAATCCACGGCTTTTCAGGGGACCCAGGTGCAAGCCCTGTGTGCTCAGCGGTTTTTGGCATCGACAATGTGAGAAATTGTGCGAGCCTCCCCTGTCATTCAACTTCCCCGCAATCTTTCCATGATCAGCAACCCGTTTCGTAGAGTGGCTGCAGCCGTCGCCGTAGCTGCGGCGTCCTGTGCCGCCTGTGCCCAGCAGGCCGACTTCAATGAGGTCGGCAAGCAAATGGCCATCTCCCTACAAAACAATCATTTTCTGCGGGTGCCCTTTGACAAGCAGCTGAGCCAGCGGTTTCTTGACAAGTTTTTGCGTGATTTGGATTACCAGCGGCTCTACTTCACCCAGCAGGATGTGGATGGCTTCCGAGCGAAATACGGTGACACGCTTCACACCATGCTGTTAGAGAAAAAGTGCATGGTGCCGGCTACTGAGATTTACAATACCTTTGTGAAACGCGTGGAGGCGAGGGTGGCGCTGACTGATAAGTTGCTGAAGGAGCCTGCGTTTGATTTCTCGGCGGAGGAATCGGTTGCACGAAGCCGTAAGGAAGCGGCTTGGCCCAAGAATGAGAAACAAGCCGCGGAGCTCTGGCGCTTGCAGGTAAAGGAGGCGGTCCTGAGTGAGATTCTCCGTCACGAACTTTTAGCTAAACTTGCCAAGGAGCAAGGCAAGCCCGATCCGAGCAAGGGTGACCACGACCCGAAAGCGAAGATCGCCCTGCGTTACAAGCGTTTTCTCAACAGTGTGAAGGACGTGGATGCGGAGGACATCGCGAACTATTTTCTGGGGGCGGTGGCCACCACTTACGATCCGCATACGGATTACATGAGTTTCCGTGGGATGGCGCGCTTCAAGGATGGGATGAAGAACGAGCTTGTCGGCATAGGTGCGCTGTTGCAGGCCGAGGAAGACGGGGCCACCAAGATTATGGGGATTGTGGTTGGCGGGCCCGCCGATCGGAAGGGCAACCTCAAACTCAACGACCGGGTGGTCGCAGTGGACTCACTCAACACCGGCAAACCCGAGGACATGATCGACGTGATGTTCATGAAAATCGACAAGGTGGTGGATCTTATCCGTGGCAAGGTCGGCTCTGCGGTTGCCTTAAAAGTGGAACCAGCGGGAGCTCCTCCCGGCGAGACCAAGATCTATGTGATTGAGCGCGACAAGGTGGAGCTCAAGGATGAGCAGGCGTCCGCCCAAGTGATTGATTTCAAGCCAGACAAGGGGTTGCGTCGGCGTCTCGGCGTGATCACCCTGCCATCGTTTTACGCTGATTTTGATGAGGGCAAGGTGCGCTGTTCGGTGGATGTCGAACGTATTCTGCAGCGCCTGGTCGAGGAGAAAATTGACGGCCTGATTTTGGACCTGCGCAACAATGGCGGCGGCTCGCTGGATGAAGTTCGTCGCATGACTGGATTTTTCATCGAGCGCGGGCCAGTTGTCCAAGTCAAAGGCAACCGCGGCAAGATAGATGTCAAGGAGTCGGAAAACCGCAAACCGATCTATGAAGGACCGATGGTCATCATGACGGATAAGAGTAGTGCATCGGCAAGTGAGATATTGGCGGGAGCCCTTCAGGATTTTAATCGAGTTATCGTGGTGGGCGAGTCGTCGACATTTGGCAAAGGCACCGTCCAACAGCCGATGCCAATCGCGGAAATGATGCCGTTTTTTGCGGCCCGTGATCATGCCGGATATTTGAAACTGACGATTCAGAAATTTTACAGGCCATCGGGATCTTCAACGCAGATGGACGGGGTGGTACCACAAGTGGTGTTGCCGAGCATGATGGATGGATTGGAAATCGGCGAATCATTCTTGGACAATGCGATGCCGCATGATGCTATTCAGCCGGCATTGGGATTCAAGCCGCTGGATGAAAGCGCCTTGTTTATTCCCCGCCTCAAGCCGCTGAGCCAGGAGCGGGTCAATGCTTCCAAGGACTTTGCTTATATCATTGAGGATGTGATGAAGACGAAATTGCGCGTCAAGGAGAACAAGATATCGCTGAACAAGGCGACCCGCGAGCGGGAACTCGCAGAGGCCGAGGCACTGCGCCGGGAACGCAACAGCGAACGCCGCGAGCGCTTCGCTAAAATGACTGCGGCAGACAAGCAAACATTCCGCTTTCACAAACTCACCTTGGATGATTTGGATAAAGGATCCGACATGCATGAGTACGATCCGGCTGCCGAGAATGTGGATTATATGCGCCGCGCCAAGGATGAAGCGGCTGACCTTGATGACTCACCGAAATGGCCCTCGGCCCTCGATCCAGTGAAACGCGAGTCTCTCATGCTGCTCAAGGGACTGGCTGATCTGACGGAAGACTCACGACTGGTCGGCACGCCTAAGAAAACCTCCGCAGGGAACTGATGCCAACAGTGGCTGACAATCTCGTGGCGGTGCGCGAGCGGATCGCCATAGCGTGTGGGCGGGTGGGCCGCTGCACTGAGAGCGTGGAATTGATTGCGGTTTCCAAGACGATTTCCGCCGAACTCATCCGTGAAGCATATACGGCGGGACAGACGCGATTTGGTGAAAGCCGTCAGCAGGAGGCATCGTTGAAAATTGCCGCATTGCCGGCGGCCTTGAATTGGCATTTCATTGGCCGTGTTCAGCGCAACAAAGTGCGCAAGTTGCTGTCGGTGTTTGACGTCATTCATGCCATTGATTCGTTGCGCCTCGCCACCTATACGGCTGAGCTTGCCGCCGAACTGGGGCTCTTTCCCAAGGTCTTTCTGCAAGTCAACGTCGCCGGTGAGGCCGCCAAAGGCGGCTTCGAACCGGCCTGTTTGCGCTCCGAGATGGCGGCCCTGTTAGAGCTGCCGAGGATTGAGATTCTAGGTTTCATGACGATACCGCCTGCCAGCTTGGATGCCGAAGAGGCACGCCCTTGGTTTGCTCGAATGCGGGAATTGCGTGATTCCCTTGAGCGGGAGTTTGGCGTGCGTTTGCCTGCTCTGAGTATGGGCATGAGTGGCGACTATGAAGTGGCCATCGAGGAAGGTGCCACTCATGTGCGCGTCGGATCGGCCATTTTTGGCAGCCGGGCCTATCATGTGGAAGGCGAGCTTGGTTAGGCACAAGAACAGAATTTACCTATCACTGATAACCTATAACTGGCGCAGTTCGCCCCTCATCATGCCTCAAGCCCTCAGTCACGCCGCCGTCATCGGCAATGAACTCGCGCTATCGTTCTCGGATGGCGCCGAACTTTACCTTGAACTGCCGCTGCTGCGCCGCGCCTGCCCTTGTGCCGCCTGCCAAGGCGAACCCGACGCCCTCGGTCGCGTCGTTCGCCCCCATGTCGAACACGGCCCGAAAGCATTCGACCTTGTGAAATTTGAGGGAGTTGGCGGTTACGGGGTGCAGTTGCATTGGGCAGACGGGCATGCGTATGGCATTTACTCATACCCCTATCTGTTCCGGCTGGCGGGCCTGTAGAGGTGCGTCAAAGGCTGAAGGGAGATGGTATGAGGAAATCCGTTGCCTGTGGCGCTCGGGCAAGGCATGCTGACGGCCTGCCATGCCGCGCCCTCCGAAAAAATTTGTGCCCACGCCCTTCGCCTATCACGAGGAGATCGAGCTAAGGATAGATGC
>JBAXCM010000171.1:0-8771 GCA_037141475.1 Verrucomicrobiota bacterium
CCCAACTCCGACGGGAAACTGCTGGCTGGTAGCTACGTCAAGACCCAGCTCGCCGTCGAGACCCACACCGACGCCCGGCTCATCCCGGTGGCTGCATTGCTGGTCGAAAAATCCTCAGCCTCTGTGTTTGTGGTGAAAGATGGCAAGGCCATCAAAACCAAGGTCAGACCCGGTTTCATCGATGCCTTGCACGCCGAAATTTCCGACGGCCTCAGTGATGCCGAAACGGTCATTATTCTAACAGGTGTAACCGTCGCCGATGGCCAGCCAGTCAGCATCGCCAAGTGACGCAAACCTCCCTAACCCATCCCATCGCCGTGCGCCCTCTCATTTTTCTCGCCGCCCTGATGCCCGCTCTCGCTGCGGCGGATTCCACCACCACCATCAATCTGGCCACAGCACTCCGCCTCGCCGGCGCCGCCCCCGTTGACCTCGAACTCGCCCGCAACAGCCTGCGCCAAGCCCAAGCCAACTGCGCAGAAACCCGCAATAAGTTTTTCCCGTGGCTGGGCCTAGGTGCCGGGTACCACAGCCTCAACGGCAATACCCAGGATGCTCCCGGCAACGTCATCGATGCATCCAAGCAAACCTATCAGGCTGGGCTGGCCGTCGTCGCCGAGCTGCGTCTGGGTGAGGCTGCCTACCAATCCATCGCCGCCAAACAACGAGCCACCGCCGCCGGCCACGCCCTCGAGTCGGTCCGCAAGGACCTGCTCGCCGAAGTCAGCAACGGATATTTCGACCTGCTCCGCGCCCAAGCCGCTTGGCAGGTGAGTACCCAGTCAACTTCCCTCGCTGCGGATTACGCAGCCCAGGTGAGCGCTGCTGTTGCCAGTGGCTTGGCATTCGAGGCCGATCAATATCGTGCGCAAGCCCAGGTGCTGCGCCATGACCTCACCACCCGCAAGGCGCTCGAAGAGATCCAAGTCGCTTCCGCCCATCTTTGCGAATGGCTGCGCCTGCCTCATGGCCTCGACCTCCGCGGCCTCGACGCCGAACTGGTGCCCCTCAATCTCACCCCGCCCGATGCTTCCATCGGCTCACAGGTCCGCCTCGCCCTCGATCACCGCCCCGAACTCCGCAGCCGCGAGGCATTGCTCGATGCCGCCCGCTCCGACACCGCCGCCGCCGTCAACGGCCCGCTAGTTCCCGACCTCTCGCTGCGCGCTAACACCGGTGGCCTCGGTGGTGGCAAAAATACCCGCTCCGGCAATTTCGGCGGAACATCTGAATTTATGTTAGGTGTGGGTTGGCGCATCGGTCCCGGCGGCCTCTTTGATCAGGCCCGCACCGAAAGCGCCCGTGCCTCCGAGGCGGCCGCTCACCTATTGCTAGATAAAACCCGCTTAAGGGTTTCCCGCGAAGTCCTCGAAACCATGGCCCGTGTGCGCTCGATTGACGCCCGCCTCGCCACCACCCGCAAGCTGCTCGAGTTGTCCGAAAAAACCTATCATCTTTCCCGCGACCGCGGAGCCACCGGTGTTGGAGGGGTTTTGGAAACCCTCCGCGCCGAGGAAGACCTCAGCTTCGCCAGACTCACCTGGTTTGAACTCGTCGCCGAATACAACAAGGCACAGGCCAACCTCCGCCGTGCCCTCGGCACTTGATCATTCTTAGGGTTGTCGCTCAGGTGTCTCGCGGCTCAGGTGTCGGGTCTCGGCTTTTGCAAAAAGGGTCATGGTCGCCAAAGTGAGTGGCTGCTCTCGCATCATGCTGCTCACAGATCAAACGAATCAGGCGGCTCAGCGTCTCTACAGGCGGCATGGAGTCGAGGGGTCCTCCATGATCCCGCTGCGCTTGGACCTGCCGAACCATTCATCGCAATCCGACGAATAATAAGTCTTGGTCAAACTAGGTCGTGCCTCAGACCCAAGAGCAGAAAACTTGACCTAACGACAGAAACTTTGGCATTTCAAGAGCTCAAACGCAGGAGTTGCGCAAGTATAGCTGTCGATTTGTAGCGGCGTGTCTATGACCGCCGACGCCCATGTATCGCCCACGAATCCGCCGACTCAACAATGGTCATCTCATGCACATCGGCGGTCATAGACACGCCTCTATCAAGACATGGGTGGCCACGCTATGACCACTCCGCTGCGCCCGCCAGAAAGTTCAGAACTCAGTCTTCGACCTCTATAGTGCCACGGGGTCGAGTAAACTCAAATGTTACCATGCGAGGACTGACCCCATCGGCCAATGGGGTCAGTCCTCGCATGGTAACATTTGTTTGAGGCATTGCGCTTCTGTCGACCGCTGACCGTTAAGGAATCTGACTTGCTCGCTCCGTTGTCTAAAGCGAGGTCGAACACTGAGTTCTGAAGTTCGTACGTCCAGACTTCCTGACTCCGGCTTTGAATTGACGGGAAAGTGGCCCGCAAGTCTGGAAAATGGTCTGGCACTCATCAATCGATGTGCGCTCTGCCGCCAGAAGAATAATCCGCACGGGGGGATCACCGTGCAAAAATCCGCCCAACAGTCGCCGAGACGCCGACAGCCCAAAGAAGATTCCTTGCCAATCGGCGAGCCGGGAACGATGCATTTCTTTGTTAGCTAACAGTTCAGCATTCGAGCAGATTGACGAATTTTTGATCGCCCCTTCTCGGCCATGCAAATCACAACCTGGAAAACCCACCCATTTTTTCTCACTTTGGCCATTGGTATGGCTGCATGCGCAGGTGCCCAAACGATCATCCGGGCCAACACCCTGGTTACTGTATCCGATCCGAATACCTACTTCGGCGGTGGGGTGCATTAACGATCAATAATGACGCAACCCTCAGGACCATGCCAAGCGCTCAAGTCAGCTACTTCATTGCCTACGGGATCGGCAATCCGTTGATCTTCGCCGGAACCGGCGGCACGATCCACCTTGAGTTCAACGGCCTCAACACGGGCTTCACGTTCACCGGTCCTATCACATCCACCGCGACCGGCCTGCAAACCCTCGCCGTTGTAACCGGTGTCGATGCTAGCGGTATCGCTGAGGCTGGCGACCTCGAGCAGGAAACATTTGCCTCGGGAATCCCCGATGTCGGCGATGCCAGTCCGCTGGGGCTTAACATCACCTTTAACACCCAGTCGTCATCTAGCAGTGCTTATGAATACGTGAATATAGGAGGCGTCAACACCCTTACCGGTCTCAATACCATCACCAAGACCACCACGGTCTCGGGCGGCACGCTGGAACTGACGGACAGTGGTGGATTGAAGTTCGCCCTCACGAATTCTGGCTACGCCTGGGCGAGCGACGGCAGCGGATTGAACCTCCGCATGGTCGTGCCCGGTTCCACAAGCGTGACCGCGCTGGCCCCAACTTTCAGATTGTCCCAATTCGCCACTTGCACACCGGCCTCCGGAACAGCCCGTGATTTCACGATACCACAGACGTACACGGTGACGGTGCAGGATGGTTCAACCCAAAATTATTCGCTAACGGTGCAGAAAATCACGAGCACCGCGACGGGCTATCAAAAACGTCTTCTTGCGAGCGGCCCGGTGTCCTACTGGCCACTGAATGAAACCAGTGGCACGACGGCGCATGATATTGCCAGCGGCCTCAACCATATCACCTATGGCGGAACCTACACCCAGAACCAAACCGGGCTAAGAACCGACGGCAATCCGTCGGTCCTGTTCACCGCCGCATCAGCGGATCCGAACAACACGAGAGCTGTCTTCAACAACAGTCTCAATCCCAATCAATTCACGGTGGAATGTTGGGTCAAACCAGTGAACTCAACTCTTCAATACCTTGTTCGGCTCCGATCAACCGGACGCCCGAATGATAGTTCCTGACAATTCCCTGAACACCTCGCCGAGGACAGCCTTCCTGTCGAACTTCAACGGTCTTGATGCCAATGGCAGTTGGACCTTATATGTTGCTGATGTTGCCACCGGAGATACCATGACCGTGACAAATTGGTCCCTAGCCATCACCGGCGTGCCCGAACCTGCCACTGGATTGCTAGTGTTGGCTGGATTGACGCTTCGCTGCACTAGGAGAAGCCGTTTCTGAAACAGGTTTGGGGTCCTTTAACATTCTGTTGGGAAACGATTGGCTGCATCAAATTGGGGGATTCGGACAAGACGGCTGGGGCCGGGAGTTGCGGGAAGTCATGGGGGAATTACTGGAACGCTGAGAGGAAGAGGAGCTTTGTAGCGGCGGTCTGTGACCGTCGCAGTGAATGAGGTGTTGTTTTTTGGGGGGGCTCTGGGCACCGCGACTTTTTCATAGGCAGCGATGGTCACAGGTCGCCGCTACAAGGCGATTCATGCAATTCATTTGGGTGATGCTGTTTCTGTCTTGGGCATCACTTTGATGATATTTCCGTCCTTCATGAAGTGGAATGGTGTGTTGGTGCTGGCCGCAACAGCTCTGGCGCGAACTGCGGCACACTTCATGGCTTGGTCGGCTTGTTGAATCCAGTTATTCGTTTTCATGGTTTGTCACTACTGTTGATGGGCAACGGCGCTTCTCCGGCATTATCGTAAAGTCGCCACGCATCCACAGGGGGTTTGTAGAGATCATGAAAATTGCGCATCCCCGCTTGGAAACGCCGCCTGATCACGGGCTCCGGGATGTGATGCTCACCTTTAATATGTTAGAAAGCTGTGAGAAATGCTCAATCTGGAATCGTCGGCCCCATGTAGGCACTCCAAAATTTAGATGTATTGACCTGAATCCGAGACTCGGACCCTTTGGAAGGGGCGCAACTATCTGCCCAGTGCCTCCCCGGATGAAGTGTATCCCAGCTCGGTCTGGCCCCCTTGTAACGTCCACCGCCTGGATCATGGTTGCCGAAGCCATCAACCACCGAATTCCAAAGAGGTCGGTAGAACTGGATTAGCAACGATTCTCCCAAAGGGATCCAAATGGGTGACACTTCTGTGCAAGTTCTCTTTTTCAAGTGGATTGTATGGCTTCATTGTTGAATTGACGAGAATGACCTGAGGAGTCTTGAATGAGAGCCCTAGCCACAGAATCTCCTACTATCCTAGCAAGTTCCATCGGGACCGCGTTACCGAGTTGTCTCATCGCCTCTGTCCAGCATTCCTAAGAATGCGTAGTCATCCGGGAAGGTTTGAACCCTAGCGCTTTCCCTGATAGATAACGTCTTCAAAGGTCGCCGAGCTTGAGGAAGCGGGCGGTTGTTTCGGCCAACCAGGCTTCGTTTTCCCAGGGCACGCGATGGCCACTGGCGGGGGCCACTGCCAGCCGGGCATGCGGCGACATAGCGGCGGCGCGTTGGGCAAGAGCGAGAAATTTTTGGTCGTGTTCGCCCGCCACCCACAGCACGGGAATGGTGATTTGTGCGAGGCGCTGCCACAGCGGTTGCTGAGCGCCGAGCGACCAATCCATGAAACTGCGGGCCACCTCGCGACGTCGGGTAACTAGGCCGCGGGACGCCGACGCGTCTCGAATGACCGTCTGGCCCAACAGCGGCTGGGCATTCCAGGCATCGAGAAATTCCTGCCAATCGCCGCCGAACGCCCGCGCCGCCCACGCTGAATCCGCCTCTAACCGAGCGATCCGCTCTGCTGCGGCTTCCAAGCCGGGATTTGCGGATACCAACACCGCCGCCTGCCACGGGTGGCCGGGCTCGAGCAACGCGTGCAGCGCCAGTCGTGCCCCTAGCGAATATCCCAGCAAGGCGCGGCCGCTACCGCGGAATACCTCGCCGCCGGCATCGGTGTTGAGCGCCTTGCCGAAGGCAGCCAGCGGCAGGGGCGCATCATCCAGGAAGCGCCAGAGATCCACCGCCCGGCTGCTGATAGCCGCCGTTGCCAGTCGCTTGGCGATCCCCCGCCAGTCCGCAGCCACTCCCACCGCGCCATGCAGGCACCAGCATTCCAGAGGTCCGGCTTCGCGGCGTTCGTCAGCTTGTTTCGAGTATTGGAGCATGGTGGGGTGGCGCGCAGCATGGGCTCGTTAGAGGGAAATGAAAACCACGGATTTCTGACTAACATTTCCCTGCAATCGGGGTGGCAGGGGCTGAGGGGTTGCGTCAGCGTCCGAGGGCGATGCGCAGGAAGGGGGCAGTGCGGGACGTCTTTGACGCGAGGATCTTCTCGGGTGGCCCTTGTGCGACAATGATGCCCCCCGCGTCGCCGGCCTCGGGACCGAGGTCCAGGATCCAATCGGCTTCAGCGGCGATGGCCATGTGATGCTCGATGACCACAACGCTGTGACCTTCATCGACGAGGCGGTGGAGCACGTCGATGAGTCGTTGGACGTCTTCTTGGTGGAGTCCGACGGTGGGTTCCTCGATGAGGTACAGGTTTTTGGCAGGGACGCTGAGGCCGGCGAGCTGGGACTTGACGGAGCGGCCTTTGGTGAGTTCTGACACGAGTTTGATGCGCTGAGCCTCGCCGCCACTCAGGGTGGGGCTGGGCTGGCCGAGTTGCAAGTATCCGAGACCGGTATCCGCCATGAGCTTGAGGGGAGCGGCGATGCGGGGCTGGGATTCAAAGAAGGCGGCGGCTTCGTCGATCGACATGGCGAGGACTTGGCCGATGTTCTTGTGGCGGAACGTCACTTCGAGGGTGGCGGGATTGAAACGCTCACCATTGCAGGTTTCGCAATGAACCCAGGTGGACGGCAAAAAATCCATTTCGAGTTTGATGCGGCCGTTGCCTTTGCAATCCGGGCAGCGGCCGCCATCGGTGTTGAAGGAAAAGCGCGAGGCATCGAAGCCGCGCATGCGGGCATCCGGCAACTGGGCGAACAAGGCGCGGATGTGATCGAGCACTTTGACGTAGGTGGCAGGACAGGAACGCGATGTCTTGCCTATCGGGGATTGATCAACTTCATAACAAGCTTTGATTTTTTCAAATCCGGAGGCGGAGGCAAATGCCGGGGATTTGGGCGCTTTCGGCTTGTCGGCGGCGGCGGCCGCCACCGCCAGACACGAGTGCATGAGAGTGGATTTGCCAGAACCAGAAATTCCCGTTAGGACGGTGAGTCGGCCGAGGGGAATGACTGCGTCGATCTGTTTGAGGTTATGGACCCGGCAACCCGTCAGTGTGAGAAACGGATGGTTTTTTGGCACCGGGCGACGAGATCCACGCAGCGGATGACTGAGGAGGGTGGTGAGGGCGCGGAGGGTTGGCGATGAATCCAATGAGTGAGCAGCGAAATCAGCCGGTGGGTTGGCGGCGCACCCGATCACAGGCCCCTGATAGACGACGTTGCCGCCGAAGCGTCCTGCGCCAGGCCCGAGGTCGATGAGGTGATCGGCGGAGGCGATGGTATCGGTGTCGTGTTCGACGATGATGAGCGAGTTGCCTTGGTCGCGCAGCTTGATGAGGGTTTTGAGGAGGGCGGCGTTGTCGCGGGGATGGAGGCCAATGGTCGGCTCATCTAACACATACAACACGCCACGAAGGTTGGAGCCAAGCTGCGCGGCAAGACGGATTCGCTGGGACTCGCCACCGGAAAGCGTGTTGCCTGAGCGGTCGAGTTGTAGGTAGCCGAGGCCTACTTCCTGCAGAAAGGCTAGGCGCTGGCGGATCTCCGGCAGAATGTCGCGGGCAATCAGATTGCTGCGAGGTTCTGAAAATGATATATTTTTAAAATGGTCGGCGGCATGATTGATGGAAAGGCGCGAGATGTCGGCGATGGGGGTATGGTTGAGGGTGACGAGCGAGGCGGTGGGATTGAGACGGGTGCCGTGGCAGGCAGGACAGGCGACGAGCTCGACGTCTTCCATGCGTTCAATTGAGCGGTCGGCATCGAGTTCTGCGGCGAGCATCGAATCGAAGCGGGAGAGGTCGAGCACTTGGCGACGTTTGGGGACCCGGCCATGGCCTCGGCAGTTAGGGCACCATCCGTGGGGAGAGTTGAACGAGAAAAGCCGGGGATCGAGTTCTTCAAACGAGCGGTTGCAACAGGGGCAACTGGCGTGGGTGGAGAGCAGGATGAGTGTGCCTTCGGGACTGCGGAGTTTGATCAGGCCCTTACCGATGGCTAGGGCCGGTTGGGGGATGGTTTGGGGATTCGCGAGGGCGGCGGGGGATTCCGTTTTGGAGGAGGATTCCGTTTTGGCGGGGATTGGCTTTGAAGAGGATTTCGGCGGGACGCCAAAATCAGCCGGCAGGATGCCGGCGCTCCCCTTGGTTAGGGCGGCGACTTCGACATCGATGTTGTGCTCTTTGAAGCGTTCGAGACGTTTGAAGTTTGCGCTGGGGACGAGTTTGCCATCGACCAGGAGGCGGGCGAAGCCGTGTTTGGCGGCCCATTCGGCGACCTCGGTGTGGAAGCCTTTGCGGGCGCGGATGAGCGGGGCGAAGATAGATACGGAACCCTTTTTGAGCTGGGCGCGCAGGACGTTTTCAATGGCACTCAACGATTGCTTTTCGACCGGCACATGGCAGTCCGGACAGTGCAGCGTGCCTAATTTTGAATACAGCAGGCGGATGAAATTCCATAACTCGGTGACGGTGGCGACGGTGGATTTGCCGCCGCCCTGGGACACCCGTTGTTCGATGGCCACCGTCGGCGGCAGGCCGGCGAGTTGGTCGATTTCCGGCTTTTCCAATTGTTCGGCGAACTGCCTGGCGTAGGCCGACATCGAGTCGAGGAAGCGGCGCTGGCCCTCGGCGAAAAGGATGTCGAAGGCGAGGGTGGATTTGCCGGAACCGGAGAGGCCGGAGATGACCACCAAGCGGTCGCGGGGAATGTCTAGCGAGATGTTCTTGAGGTTGTGGTGGCGCGCCCCGCGCAGCGAGATGGAGTTGGGGGCGGGGGATTGGATAGATGATAGGGGATTGGG
>JBAXCM010000172.1:0-8737 GCA_037141475.1 Verrucomicrobiota bacterium
CACATCCCGGATGAAATGACACAGCAGGTCCCTGTAAAGATCGTAGCCGCCGGGTTTGTTCCTGTCTGGCTAGACATCGCTGGCAACCAGGTCATTGAACCCCTGGAACCAGACAAAGCCTGCAAGCTCGCATCCCTCGCTTCTGTTATAGGCTGGATAAACCATGGCGGGATCAGCGAGCACCTTTTTAACATCCTCGATCATCTCGTGGTAAAAATGGCCGGTGGCCGCCTTCTTCTTCTCCTTATCCTCCGCGCTCTTCTTATCAACAGACTTTTCATCCCACACGAAAGGACCGCCACTTGGAGACCGGAAGTCGGTGTGCAAACTCTTTCCACCCCAGGCAGTCTTGATCAGCAAGATCGGCTCGTTGAGCTGCTTCTGCATATAGATGCCAAAAGTAAATTCAGGGCCGATTTGCGGACCGTGCCCCTGGGCACCAAAATCTGTCGTCAACTTGCCCTGCTTGTATAAGGAAGTCGGCCCCTTCTCCCCTCCCCCTTTGGAAGTGAAAAACGCGATATGGACGTCGTCACACACGCGAGGACTTCCGTCTGCATTGCGCATTTCCTTGAGCAGAGGCGCAGTCTTGGGATCCATGCCTATATGATCAAAGGTGCTTACCGCGGCATGTCCCTCCATGTTGGATTGCCCTGCCAGAATGAATACTTTAAGCGGCTTGGCGGCCACTTGGCTGGCAATGCCAACCGTCAAGCCGACCATTCCGGCGATGATGATACGCTTCATATTCCGTGCTGTGTGTCTCATTGGTTTGATTGTTAGCCGTGTATAATCGAAAATTGCATGACTGAGGTGGAATCGAATTCCAGCCAGATGACGAGGGATTGCTGACCGCTGGTGTCGCGAACGACCCCTTGGCGCAATGCCGTCCCGGGGGAAACCAGCTTGCCATTGATAGAGACTCGCGCAGCGCCCTCGGCTTGCCAGTGGCTGATGACGAAACACGGATTGTGGACCGGAGTTTCAGCAGAACCCTCCAGCGTGAAGGCGATGGCCTTGTCAGTCGCCGCCAGGAGATAGGCCCGCTGCGAGGGATTGTATCCATCGGCGTCGCAACCGCTTGGCGTGATAAGCGCAGGAGGATGCTGCCATGACTTCGCCAGAGGCACGAGTTTCGTTACCTCTTGGTTAGTGAAACCATATAGAATGAGGCTGCCGGTGTGATTCGCCCCGCCAAGGGCCGCATGCGTCACGCGGTCGTCGGAAACTGCGTAACGCCCATCCGACGGGTTCAGTCCCACGGGCCAGTGGTTCCATGGGCCGGCGAATGGATCGGGCGTGTGCTTGGACTGTTCGTCGGCACCCCATGTGGTGATTTCAGCCCCTTCCTGATAGATCGAAAAGATCTTCCATGTGGACTTGAAGTTGATCCGCTTGATGCAGGCGTCCTTGATGGGGTTAGCCGGCACATGGTTAGGCGGCGCCCATGTTAGATCTGCACTCTTGCCACTGAGATTGGCGAGACTGAGGGCCGTTAGCTCCATGTTATCTAGGCAGGTGGTCCCAGGCTGGGAAAGAAACTGGGTATCCTGCCACTCGCCGCCGGGAGCGTCCACGAAGCGGACTCCGACCCCGTCCGGGTAAATCGTATAATATTCGTCGGCCCAGACGTCCGCGCGGGGAAACACATATCCGACGTCGATCGCCGGGTAACGCCAATGAACGACCACCCGGGCATCGGTATTCTCTATCAACTGACAAAAGTTAAAGCGCCCCCGCTTATCCGCCATGTGCTCGGCGCAGCCGTGTGGTCCACCAATCTCCCAACTTTGGTCTGCCATCCACCGGTTATTCTCAGTCACCCAGCCTGAGCCAAGGCCCGTCCCCTGCCAGAACACCACGCGGCCAGGCGTGGTATCGAAGCGCACGACGATGTCTCGATAGGCGCTAGGCCGCCAGAGGTTGTCCCAGAGATCGTGATACTTCAGCGTTTGGCAGATCGCGCCAAATTTCAGAGCGGGCAAGCCATCCGCCTCACCCGGCAGGAGCCTCCTATCCAAATCGGGCTTGCTCAACACCGCTGCCGACGGGCAGAGCGACTCAAACGACTTGGCGATTTCCCCGGCCGTCAATGCGCGGTCGTGGATGATGACCTCGTCAATGAGTCCCTCGATGCCGTAAACGAGCGGCATGTTATCTCTAGCGCCAAACTTGCTATGCGATACGGGATCCGATACGCGCTGGGCGTCGCCGTTCAAGCCGATGAGCAGGTCCCGGTCCGGCAACGCGATGGGTCCCGTCGCCGCCTTGGAGGAGATCAACCGGCCATCGACGTACAGGCACATCCGGCCACGGCCATAGGTGGCCGCAAGATGCGTCCATCGGCACGTCGGCAGAGCATACTCCTTGCGGACAGTTTCCTTAGCTTCTAACACACCACCGCCGACTTGCTGGCCGTTGATCTTGAAAATCGGCCGACCGTACGGGTCAACGCCTAACATATATCCTTCAACCTTCCAGGGCCTATACACATACGGGTCGCGATAACCGTGCTTGTAATCCTCCACGCAGATCGGCTCGCCTGCCGATTGGTGGACAATACCGGCGTCGTTCCACGGATAGGCACCAAGGGCGACCCATGCCTCTAACGTCAACTCATCCTTGACGGCCGGAGCCTTGTCCTTGGGCAATGTTACCTTCGAGAAATAGCCATCAAACGCCAAGGCCGTGCCGGAAACTCCCACTTTCCAAAGTGATTTATTGCCAGCAACCGGACAGGCGGCCCCGCGGACGGCCTCGGTGGTTTCATCGCGGTTAGGTGAGAGTCCATCGTCGAATTTGAACCACGCCGCCGGTGTGCCAACGTCGCCTTTGCGCAAGGGAGAGCCGACAACGGGTGAAGCAAGCTTGCTCGCATGCCTCGGTTGGGTCAAGGAGAGTTCGGAGATTCCATCGGCCGACAGGACGAGTTCCTGCACCGTGACGTTCGCGGTGTCGTTGAAGTCGTCGAGCCTCGGTGTGCCGATGCGCATTTCCCGCCGCACTTTGCCATCCGGCGTGACGATGAATAACTCGTGAATCTCCTCAGTCATCACAACACTGGCCGGATCCGGCACATGCCGCCAGTGAACGACGATCCGCTCGGGCCGATCCTCGACCAGGCGGACGTAGGAACAGAGACACATGAGGTCCTCGCGACTCTCAGCCAGCGGCTTGAACGGATATTTGCCGCGAGCCGTCTCGAAGTACGGCAGATAGCCTGTGGCTCGGCTGAACACAAGCCGCCTTGCCTCCGCGATGTTGATGACCAGATCGGCATACTTCCCCCAGCGAATCTGCCCCGGTTTGGGCGGCCGCAGCACTTCATCGGCCTTGTCCACTTGGCTGCCGGCAAACGTCTTGGCTGCATTGACTGGAATTCTCCCGAGCACCTCCGATGAGGGCGGCTGGGTGTAGTCGAGCTTCGTGTGATAGGCATAGAAGTCTGCGGCCCAAACGGAGCCAGCGAGTGCCGGGACAAGCGCTGCAGCAAGCGCGATTCTTGATGAGAACTTCACCCAAAACAGGTGGGTGAAAACGGTTTCAATGGCGTTTTTCACCACGGATTTCAGATTGAAGAGGGCTGCACGGATCACTTCTGGACTGGCAGTTGCGGAATCTTCATCTCTTCCAGCGAAACACTCAATGGGGGACCAACCGGAATGAATGCACCGGCCGAACGGTTGCTCATCGGGAAGTGACTCACAGCGATGGTCACCTTGCCACCTTTGAATTCATCGCGGAAATCAGTCCAGATATGCCCGCCCCGAGGCTTTCTCCCCTCTCTCCGCCAAGCGGCTACGCCGACCTTCGAGTCTGCCAGAAGCTTGCCGTTGATATAGATTGCATAACCCTCGCCCGAGTTGGCATGAGCGCTGCCCATGATCCTGATTCGGTAGCGGTAACCCTCTTTCAACGGCGCCATATCAAAACTGCGACGCATCAGCAACACATCCCCCTTGAACGCCGTACGGGGCTCACTCCGCTTGGCAGCTTTGTACCAATCCGGGGTGGGGACAGGCGGTTCGTCACCTAGCACCCCGAACGGTGCCCCGCCGCTTTTCCAAGCGGCTTGCTTCACGTCAAAGTCCGTCGAAAACCACTTTTCCATGCCGGGCGGACAGGTCAGTTTGAGGTCACTGACCCCCTTCCCTTTCCCATCGGTGGCTGGCAGATCAAAGCTATAGTAATCCCACAACATGCCATCGATATCTCCGCCAATAGGTTTCCAATCGTAGTCGTGAATGCCGGCCACTCGGAAATATTCAGCCGCTTCGTCCAAGGTATCATCCATATACGACGGCGTTCTTGCGGGCTTATCCCCCTTGAGCGCCTCCAGCAATGACGGCTCATATCGCGGACTAGTCACAAATGCGACCAACGCGCCATCCAAGATAATCGGTTTGGCCGCCGCCAGCGAGGCGGATTTCTGCTCATCGGTCGGCACGGGTGTCGTGGCTGCGGCGGCCACCCGGGCGGCTGTTAGCGCTTGCCGATCCGACTTGGGAATCGCCTCAGCCTTGCCGCCGAGCATACGCACCATCGCCCGCCCCATGGTCTCGCCGACGAGCATATATGTCTCTGCATTGCGGTTGTAGTGATAGTCCTGTTCGCGTGGCGACTCTCCGATTTCACGCCAGAAGTCGCGGGTATCCACCGATGCCACCGTACCTGCAAACTCTGGATGCTGCTTGGGATCGCCCACTGCCATCTGGGCTTCCCAGACGCCTTTCCATGGCCCATCACCCAGTTGATACCCATGGAATCCCACTGTGGCCACGACCACCGGCATCTTCGGCACCTTGAACTCCTTGCGAAGGTCGTTGATTAGATTAACAAGGTTTTTCTCATATTCTTCCTTTGTCGATCCGCTATCTTTATGTCCCTGAAACCAACCGAAGCCGGCAATCTCATAACCCTGCCCCTTGTAACCGGGCACCACCTTGTCGATCTTGTCGAGAGTTTCATGAACACCCTTGACCATCAGGCGGTATTCCAATCCTTCGTTATCATCAGCGGGTTCGGCGGGCTCCGCCCGGCCACTTGTTGGGGGTCGAAAATCAAAACCCAATGAACGATTTCCTTGCGCCGTTTTGATCAACAACACCTGCTCGTCATGATAAGTACCCATGACATAACCAAATCCGAGTTCAGGACCAATCGATTTGCCATTGTTCGAGGTGGCGGAAAGTGGCGAACCAGCACCTTCCGGATGCAAACGGGCTTCTTTGTAAAACACGTCGTTGCGTAGGCTCCATTTACCTGCATCATCCAGCAAATAGGTGAACTTATGGTCCTGCTTCGTCACCGTCTCGAGGTCGCCTTTGCCCTCCAGGTCAACCTGCTCCAACCAGAACGCCGCTGAACCACCCTTGAAATAGGTGATCGTGATCGGATACCGCTTGCCCGGGCCCAGGGCCACCTTGGCGAGCACCGGCTTACCGCCTGGTTCCTTGCGATACACCTCTTTGCCTTCGAGGAGAACGACATTGGAACTGCTATCTTCAAATCCCGAGTGAACGGTGTAGGTTCCGGCCGTCGGCACGTCAATGAATGCGCTAACAACTACCGTGTGAGGACCATCCATCTCAGGCAGCTTTTCGGATAGAGTCCCCAAGGCCACCGTGGCAGTCATGACGGGTGCCAATCTGGCGTAATCCACCTTGACGTCGTAAGCCCCCTTGATGAGTGAGACCTTCGCGCCTTTTGCTGCGTTCGCATCGGCTGACTGATAGATACCATGAGCAGCGAGCCCGAAGCCACCGATTGGCATGACGCCTGGGATAATCGCCGGATCAGCCGAGAGAAATACGCTCGGATAGAGCGGCCGGGCCCCGGTGATATCTCCCATGCCGACCATATTGGATTGCCCGGCGAGAATATATACCTTGACCGGCTTGGTGGCATCTCCCGGCTTCCCGTCGGGTTTGGGCAAATTTACAGGAATGTCAATTGCCGCTGTGGCTTGAAGGACAAGTCCCGCCATCGCTACCGCTGCGAACTTCCATGTTGATGTTCTGTGAGTCATGTTCATATTCTTTTACTAACTTGCCTTCGCTGCCAGATATCACGATTTGAAATTCAAGGGATTCACCTCACCGGCCTGAGAGTGAAATCCTTGACGCTCACCCCACGACTTCCGTCTTTGAGCGTGAAGTGGATAAGATTTTTTCCGTTGGCCAAGGAGAGTTCAACCGGTTGGGTCTGCTGCCACTTGCCAACGGTGTAGGGCACCGCGACTTCAACCGGCTCTTTGGCATCATTCGAAGCAAACTGGAACTTCTGGCCTTCTTGCACCGTCACCACCGAGGCCATTAGCGCATACTTGCCGGCATGCGCAACATCCACTGTGTACTCAGCCGTGAAGCCACCACCGCAATGCAATTGCATGCCACCCCCGAAACATTTCATGACCACGACAGGTCCATTGGCCCTGGTGTGGGCCGCTGCCGGAATGATCATGGCTCCGTCCGGACCAAGCACAACCTTCCGGTCCACCTCAGCCAATTTTGCCTGCTCAACCTTGTCCGTTTGCTTTGCCTCATTTGATTCGCCAAGTTCCTGGCCGAGCGGCCCCAACCCAACCGCCGAGGCCGCGATCGCAACCGTTTGGTAATGCGCCATGCCGCTCCAGAAGCCTCCAGCCACGTGTTGGCGGTCGTTATATGCTTGCTCGCCAAGGGCACGACTGATCCACTGTGCCCGGAGCACCTTCCTATACTCTTGCGGTTTGGCCCGCGCCTGTGTCTCCAACAGAAAGTCAGACCCGCTGCGCGGTGTCTCATCCTTTTCCCACCAACTGTGCTGGAAGCCCGCACCGAGATTAACCACCCAGCCTTTCGGCGTCCAATGACTCAATGCAGCGTGAGCGTGCTGGGTCACGCCCCAAGTCGGGATACCAAAACTGCGCAGCATAAACCGCCCAAAAAACGCACGCCGACCGCACACTCCACCATCCTTGATGATATTCTGATAGCTCTGCAGAGATGGCAGATCATACTTTTGGTTTTGTGATCCATACTGGACATCCGTCCTGACGGACATGGAGTAGCGCCAACCATAGTCCGGGTTATAGATATGATCGGGCCGGTAGTTCCGGAGCATCTCGCGCCCCCACGCCAAGATGGAATCCGGCGCGTCGCAATCGACGACTTTCCGATATTCCCAGACACTGAGGTTTTTGAAGACAGAATCCAGCTCGCCATCGAGGCATGCCTTCTCATAATGCAGATAGCGCTTTACGGGATCGATGACAGCCGGGGCATTGACTTGGTCCTGAGGGTTGGATTGAGCGATTGGCACGGCATGTTCCAGACTGGTGGCCAGCGCCAAGCGTTGAAATGCCCATTCGCAGGCCTTCTGGCTTGCATGTTGGATCGCCATGTATATCTCCATCGCCCGGCCGTATTTGCCGAACTTGGCACCACCCGCTTCAAGCATCTCTTTCATCAAAGCAGGTTCAGCCAGAAGCTTTTCCACCAGAGCCTCCTGCTCCTTGCCCTGTTGGCCGAATGCGGCCAATCCCTGCGGCACCGCTTCAGCGAGAACAGCACACGTCACGAGTCTCGCGTCCAATTGATCACTCGATAGAAAAGGCTCCATTGCCGTTAGAATAACAGCGGCTGCCGCTTGCTCGTCATTGCGTGCCCGGGCCAAGGCGGCCTGGGCTGCCTGATTCTCCTGGATCACCGTCGGTTCGTCGATTTTCGCCTTGGCCACCGCATCCTGAGATTTTTTGAGTTCGATGGCTCCTTGGTCTCCGTCGGCCTTTGCCTTGGCTAACTCGTCCTGCGCTGCCTGCCGGACTGTCTCGTCTTTCGCCAGCTTGATCTTTTCCTCCGCAGCAGCCACCGCCTTGGCCGCTTTGCTGACCCAGCCTTTCCGATGCTCCAACAGACCCATTGGCTTCTGGTTGGCATCCAAGGCCGCCTGCTTGGCGTTAGCCTCTGCCAAGGCCGCCTTGGTTGCCTCACGAGCCTTCTCCAAAGCGATCCTGTTTTGCTCGCTGACGTTCGGCAGGGCTTTGGCAATCTCAGCCTGCAAGGATTTGAGCAATTCGGCATATTTCGCCAACAGCTTATCCCCTTCCGCAGTGAGCGGAGTCGCCGACACGGGTTCCGACACGGCTTTCTTTGCTGCGGCAGTGACGTCCATAACGCCTAATGGCATCACCACCAGTAGGCACCCCATAACCAACAGTCTGTTCGATTTCATCATTTTACTTGTTCTCGGTAACCCCAATCCCAATCTCGCGTCAAGGAGGAGTGACCATTTCATAACACTCCTTGTCAAGTACTGATTCTCCGCCTACCCACCCATCTACTGGGTAGGTCATCCTATGCAAAATTGTGTCGAATGCAGCGCACAGCGGAGGCGGCTAGCCAGTCCAGCTCATTGACTTTCATCAGACCCTCACCAGCACCTTAAGTGCTAGAACAGGAAGATTTGAACCGGGTGCCATAAGAAACCAATTCTGAATGAATTTCGACACCGCCAATAGGCATCATGCCCAGAACACCTGTGTTGTGAGAATCCCGCCGACAAAACGGCTATCAGTATGATCTCCGGACTAACAAACACCAAACGCGAAATCTTCCTTGTTGCCCTTCGGAAGCCAGCTCGTCACTCCAACAATTCCGCAGGTCGGTGTAAGCGAGAGCATGGGCCTCTGCGACAGGGCGCAGGTGAGTTTAGAGGCCAGGGTATTAAGGACCTCCGCCACCTCGGGAAACAGCAT
>JBAXCM010000173.1:0-8716 GCA_037141475.1 Verrucomicrobiota bacterium
CCCTCTTGCTGGCCAGCTGCGCCGCGCCACCCCAGCCCAAACGCTTTGGCAGCGTCACCGGCCTCAAGCCTGGCAAAGAAGCGTATTACCGCCAATTGCATGCTGCAGCATGGCCGTCGATTTTGGCTAAGATCAAGGATTGCAACATCAGGAACTACTCGATTTATCGGTCTGAGATTGATGGCAAGGCCTATCTGTTTTCCTATTTTGAATATGTGGGCAAAGACTTTGACGGAGACATGAAGAGGATGGCTGCCGACCCAGAGACGCAGCGCTGGTGGAAGGAAACCGACCCCTGCCAACTGCCGCTGCCCGCTGCCAGAAAGAAACACGGCATCTGGGCCGAGGCCGAAGAAGTATTCCACACCGAATGACCTAGCAAGGCTGCGCCTCAGACCCAAGACGCAAGACTTATTTGAAAACCACGAGCAAAGAACTCTGAACTCACGCCAAAGCCAGCCTGTCACGTCTCCCATTCAGGAACTTGACTCATTCACCCCAAATTCTGGTTTTCAAGGACTCGAGGAGCGTCTGTTATCCGGCCTAACCCTGTCATTCGGCATCCTATCCACAGGCACAAGTCATCGCACTCGGGAACTGTTGAAAAACTGCTGATAGAGGAAAGATGCGACGAAGGCAATGAGGGCGACGCCGATGAGTGCGCCGATGCGGTAGATACTGCCGATGGCCGCCAAATCGTGCAGGAACAACTTGAGCAAAGTCACCACCAGCAGGCCTATGGCGGCATAGCGTGCTGGACGCGCTCCGTAACGGATGCCCATACCTAGCAATCCCAGCGAGAACAAGCCCCAGCCGATGCTATAGGTCATGTCACGGGCGAAGTTAATGCCGAAGTTAAAGGCCACGCAGCAGTCGCCGGGTGGGGTAAACCACTCTGCAATCTCAACATTCAGCAACAGGAAGAGCAACACACAACCAGAACCTATCAATAATCCCCGCACCGGGATATCGCGGTGCCGCTCATCCGGGTCGCTAAACCACCAAGCCCCAAAAAACTCGGCTGCCGCCACGATGCCATAGGTATATAAATGCCAATCAAGCAACGCACCGGCTCCTCGCGGGTAATCGAAAAATACTGCAGGGTTGAGCACCAGTCGGGCAAAGGCCGTCCCCAACAACCCGAGACCGGTCAACAACAGGCCAGCATGAGCCACCCGCCGGTACAACCCTAGCAAGAGAGCGCCTTCCAGCGCCCAACTCACGGTGAGCCAGTAGCGCTCGAATTGAATGGGGAAAATCAAGGTGATAAACAGCAAGGCAACGCCGCCAAACCAAGCGAGCCTGCCGCACTGGACGTCTTCGGAAGTTGCGGGCCTGCGGATGACATCGAAAAACGCCACCAAACTGGGAAGGGCGAAGGCGACTGGTAGCAGGCCCATCTTGTCTGCCATGGCGGGAAATGCCCGCCCTACCAGATGATGAATGAGCAGGAAATGGCCTACGCCGGTCAACGCGCTGGCCATCCAAGGCCAGACTTGGGCCTCGCAGACCCGGTGGAACACAAAGGGCAAAATCAGAAACATCAGGTAAAGCCCGAGATACCATGCGAGCGGGACGCCTGGCAAGGTGGCATCAAAGTGACTGCAGTGCCACACGGCCTCGACCGCCAGGATACAACCCAGCGCAACGGGCACCAAGACGCCTTGACGGTTAAGCCGCGCCATCACCAGCAATAATATCGCTAGCAACAAGCCGACGCCGAACACTGCCGACGGATTGGCGATGGGCAGTCGCTGAATGACGAGAATCAATAGGGCAAAGGGCATGGCGCCGGAAAGCACAGGCAAGCCTCCTGCCATTTGCCGCTCCAGTGTGGGCCTGCTATCGGAAGCCCCATCGGCCAAAGCGGGTTGCTCCTGTAGCCAGCGTCCGGCCAATGCGAACAACGCCGCCATGCCAGTGGTAATTAACAGGAAAGGCGATAGGTCATCGATCGGCAATGGCGCGTGCAGCAACCACACGCCGGCCAGCACCAACGAGAGCAGCAGCGACGCAAGCACTGGCAGCATCGCACCTGTGACCGCCGCCAACGCGATGACTAACAGATCGGTGAGAATTACCGCGGGCCAGACAAGCAGCGAGGCATCGGGCAAATGAAGAATATGCAGCAAGATCAGCAACTGGGTTAGCAGACCCATCCATGGCCAGAGCTTGGGTGAAATGACTGTGGCACCCGCCGGGCGCAACCGGGCCAACAACACCGGCCCCATGGCGTGGACCCCCCCAAACACCAGACACACCACCAACGCCATGCCAAGCCGCTCCGTTGTAAGATAGGTGCCTGTCCAGATCGTCAGGTGCCATAACGTGAGCAGGGCATTGAGCAACTGGGCAACCATCAGTTTGGGTTGCAACCACACCACTGCCAGCACCACCAGATTTTCCAACAGGATAAAGCCATAGAGCAGTGGCATGCGCTCAGCCACCGGAGAGAAAGCCAACATGACAAACGCAAATATCATCGAGAGCGCGCTCAGAGCCAGAGTGGAGCCTGCCGCATGAAGCTGCGGATCGCGACGGCGCTGCTCCAGCCATGCGGATGCCAGAAACAACAGGTTGAAACTAACGAGAATGCCCATCGGGATCCAGGTTCTCGAGCCGTGGGCGTAGTAGCCGAAGACGAAAAATTCGGTGAGCCAGGCAGACAGCATCAGGCCCGTGCCGACAGCTGCGCCACTAACCAGAAACCCCCAGCGACGGTTGCGAGACACCGCCATGAGGCCGATGACCAGCAAGCCGATGTAACCGAACAGGCCGAGCGGATTATCCCTGCCTGTATGCACCAACACCGGTGTTAAAAAGCCGCCGAGCATCCCCAGCACGGCCATCACAAGCGCGTCAAGCCGCACCGCTATGAGAAAAGCGACGACCGTGATGAGGACCATCAATGCAAAGGTGAACAGAGTGTCGAAGACCTCCAAACGATAAAAGACATGAGCCGCAAACGTCACTCCGTAAAGGATCAACACCGCCGTGGCGCACAGCGCCTGTGCCAGCACTTGATAGGCCCCCTTTCGATGCAGCGCCAACCCGCCAGCCAACAGGCTCGTGCCGGTCACAAAGCCCAGCGTCACTCGCAATTCAGGCGAAATCCAATTATTTTCAAAAGCATACTTCACAAAGAAGATGACCCCGAAGAACAACGCGATGCCACCCAACCAAGCAAACAATTTGACGCCCATGAATTGCTCCAGCGAAAAGACCGGCCCCGGCTCGACTTCGGCAAATATTGCCGGAGCAGGCACGGGTGGCTCGAACTCGCGCGGCGCTGCTACTACCGGGGGGCGGATTGGCACCTGCGGCGCTGATGCCGCCGGACGGATCGGTGTCGGCACGGCGGGTCGTGGCAGGACGATGGGGAGCTCCTCCGCTTGGTCCGGCACCACCGGTGACGGTGGTCCTTGCTGAGGCTGGGGGTTGTTGAAGGCCATCTGCAACAGGCGAGTTTCCCGTTGCAAGAGTTGCAATCCGCGTTCCATCCGATCCAATTTCACTTGGATTTCTCGGGCATCGGTTTTGGCCTGTGACGCTTTGAGCAGAGCCACGATGGGCGCGGCAATTAGCCAGATGAGGAGCAAACAAGCGAGCAGTGTTAATCCTTCCATAGCAATTGTTGGAACATTCCAGTCCCAGTGTGCCTGAAATAATCCCCCGTGCCTACCAATTTCTTTCGGGCGCTGCCCCGAGACGCAAAACAAAGATGTTGGCGTAACGCCAACATCTTTAGCTTTTCAAGGATCCACGGGCTTGGGGGATCATGCCGCCATGATGCGCATGGTCAAAGGCGGGCAAGATGCACCCACAGCTTGAGAGGGTCCTGGGAGATTATTCCTGAGTTTGGCCGTTATGGCACTCGTTGCAGGAGGGATCTGAATTTTCCGAGTCGATATGAATGAACGTGAGGCCCTTGGCATCGACTTTTTCGAGCTCCTTGCCGGAGCCTTGAGCGACAATGAGGTGGCAGGCATTGCAATCACTGCCTTTGATCGAACTCTTGCCATCACTGGCCAGATGCTTGCCATCGTGGCAACGGAAGCAACCATTGGAGTCCTTGTGGCCAATCAGGTCGGGGTGAATCCGCCAATCCACTTTCATTTCCGGGAAGAAATTGGCCTCGTAAATCGCCTGAGTCTCCTTGATGAGCGCATCCACCCGTTTCTCATCCGGGTATTCACCCCGCAGGAAGCCCTCAATCTTCTTGTTAGCCTCCTCACGGGTCGCATAGGGCTGCACCAGCGCCTTGACCACCTTGGCTTTGGCCCACGGCAGAGTGGGATCGATGCGACCAAAGGCCATCGATTGATCCACCGCTGCATTCGGCGTGAGGTACTTGTGAGATGGGCGATTGTGGCAATCCATGCAATCCATCGTGCGGATGTCATACTTGGAGATATCATCGGTGAATTCCTTCGTCCGGTACTCCGTGACTTTTTGGTTGGCATCAGTCACCCGCACCCACGGGATTTTGAGACGGCCTTCATCGGTGGCGATGAATTCAACCTTGTTAGAAACACTCATGTGAGAATGAATGCCTTGCACCGGACCATGCACCGGGTCGCTGCCGCCCACCTTGAGCACCATTTGCACGGTGAAAGGTGTGTTGGTCTCGTCGGCTAGGAAATGCCGGTAGGTCTTCTGCAGGTCACCGGTGTGTTTTTGCGCCCAATGGCAGGACTGGCAAGTTTCCTGCGCTGGCCGTTGGTTGACGTTGTGCAAGGCGATGGGCCGGTTGAAATCGCCCAGAATCATGTGATAGAGCTGGCGCATGCCACTGATCTTGGTGCGGATGTAGTTGCCGGCACCGGGGCCGACGTGGCACGCGACGCATGCGACCTTGGCGTGGGCGGAGTGCTGATAGGCCTTGAACTGCGGCTCCATTGGCGTGTGGCACACCTCCCCGCAAAACGAGTTGCTCTCGGTAATATGATAAGTCTCGTAACTGCCCAGCGCCGTCAGAAACAGGAAACCAAGGCTGCCACCGACGAAGCCAACCAGCAAACGGCGGTCGCGGGTACGAGCCAGGTTGACGTGCAGGATGAAATTGGAAACCATTTCCGGATGGTCTTTGGGTATGCGGCGGGTTTCGAGGATATAGCCCACCAGCACAGCGGCTAAGCCCACCAACAGGAACGAAGGGGCCACCACGTAGGCGAGAATGCCCATGTAGGGGTTGGCGTGGGTGGCAAAAAGGTCCACCGAAAATAGCAGCATGAAGGCGAAAAACGCCGAGACGGCAACCACCAAGCCGGAGAGGCTGAGCCAGTTGCGCAGGCGACTGAGGCGGGTGGGCAGAGGTGTGGAGGAGGTGGGAATGGATTCTTCGCTCATGGGGGAGGTTGGGTTGGCTGGCGGCGAGGTTTTGTCACACAAGGCGTGACGACGCAACGGTTGTTTCTTGGGGGACGGAGAAATTGTAGCAGCGGTCTGTGGACCGACGGTGCCATTGCTTGGTCATAGGCTGCGACGCTCACAGAGCGCCGCTACAGAACTGGCTTCGGGTTAAAAAAAGGCGGGGGCTCGTTGCCGAACCCCCGCCCGAGACAATTGCGGTTAGACGCCGCAATTGTGGATTATTTCTTGAAGGCGCGGATGTAGGTGACCAGTTCCTTGGCTTCCGCCTCGGTGACCTTGTCCTTGTAACCCTTCATCTTTTCCTTGCCTTCTTGGATCACCTTGAGGGCTTCGGCGTCGGTGAAGGAGGCTTGCACCTTGGCATCGGTGTAGTCCTTGACCTTGGCTTTCTTGCCCATGGTGGTTTCTCCCTTGCCATCCTTGCCGTGGCAGGAGGCACAATTTTTGGCGTAAACTTCAGCGCCGTCTCCAAAAGCCGCGGGGGCGGCAATCAGCAGGGCAGCCGAGAGCATGGATGCTTGTAATTTCCAGTTCATGGTCATGTTTGGGGTTGGTGGTTCAAACTTCGGGGAAGCCTATCACATCAGAAGCGGATCTGCAAACCGGTGGAGATCATCTGAGCGGTGAAATCATTGGCTCCACCACTCTGATCCTGCATGGCACCCGTGGTCTGACTGGACATCAATGCGTAACGCAGGTTCCACACCATGCTGGGTGTCAGAGCGCGGGTCAGCGTCAAGCTCACGGTATTCTCCTGCGTGTTCAAACCGTAGCCCATGGCATACGGGATGGCCGCAGTGGCGGTGGCTGTGTAGGGAGCCCCTTGCTGGGTGTAGTTCTTCGCATCGTAATACGTGTAACTGGCAGTGAGGTCCGTCCGATCATCAATCGCATATCCAACCGACAGGCTGCCGGTGAAGTAATCGTTTCGCGAATCGGGTACCATCTGAGTGTCGGTGCTGCTTTGAGCCCAGGTATAGCTGCCACTGACTTGCAGATAAAGGCGTTCCATGGGCATCCATGTGATGCTCTCGCTCAAGATGTTGGACTTCACTCTCCCGGCAATCGTTTCAGGCAAGATACCCGTGTCTGCTGTCGTAGTCGGACCGGTCACCACCGCTGGCGGTGGCGTTTGGACGGTCCCTGGAGCCGTAGTCACCGGACTCCAATGAATGCCACGGTTGTCATATTCCGTTTCGCGATAGTCGTAGCGGGTCACCAAGGACAGGTTGTTCAGGGCATGCCACGTCACGCGCAGGTTGGCAGCATCGGTGATCGTATCGAGGTCCTTCATTTGGGGTTCGAGACCCAAGGCACCGATTGTGCCCTTGATCACGCTTGGATTGAATTCGTCGTTACGTTCGGAATACTGTCCTTGTAGGGCAACGCTCAGGCTGCGCATCGGATACCAGTTGGCACCGGCCGTGTAGTCCTGTTGTTTGACTGAGATTCCTTCGCGGAAGAAATCGGAGTTAGCTCCACCAGTCACAGTGCCGTTATACGCAATCGTCTGGTACAAAACGCCGGTATTGTAATTGGTTTGGTCTTGGTGGTCCCACTCACCCTTGGCATAGAGCACCACGTCCTCAATACCGGTATAGCGCAGATCTAAAGCAGCCGTTTCAGAATGCGTGTTGAGATCCCCCTTGTAGATCTGGTTCAAAGCAACGGTCGTGGTAGCTGAAGGGGTAAATCCAGGAGTGGGCACTGCCGTCAATTGCATTTGCGCAACGCCAGTTTGTGCCGACTGTTCGATGCGCACGGATGGCGTGACCGCGAGGTCTGGAATCGGATTCCACATCAAATTGAGGTTGCCGACGCAGCTCTCGGTTTCACCACCGCCCATCGGGATCACGCGATTGGTGGTCAATGCGGTGCTGAAGGGACTTGCCGCACCTGGATTCACTGGATTAATACTCTGCGATGATCCATCGGAGTTGGTATTCGCCGTGGTGCAAGCAAAACCAGCGGAGACCCACAACGTGTCGTTGAAGCGAGTGACACTGTGGATATTGCCTGCGAACAGGTCCATCGTGTATTCGTCCTTAAAGGAGCTGGCGACCTGACTGTTGGCCGTGGTCAGCCCTGCCGTTTGAGTGACCGCACCGGTGCGGGTATTGAGCGAGTTGGTGTAGGCCGTATGCTCGTAGTTCAAGCCAAGTCCGAGGTCGGTGTTGCCAAGGGTATGCTCGACGTCGAGGGCGAAGATATCACTCTTTTCATCCAGATTCCAGAAGGACGGGGCAAACTCAAAATTGGTGGTGCCCAGGCTGCCGGCACCCGCCGCTTGGACCAACGGACGCGCGCCCCAGCTACTGCTATCCTTGTTCCCATCGCGGAACGTGTGCTTGTAGCTGAAGGTGATTTCCGGCAGGTTTTCCATGCGCAGTCCCGCTTCAGCACTGAACTCGCCGCGGTCCACATGGAGTTCGTCGCCGTAACCGGGCTCGCTGTATAGACCAGGCAATTGAGGCATGTTGCCGCCACTGCCGTCATAGAACGTGCGGAATTGTTTGTAGCCGACCTTGACGTAGCCAATATCGGAATTGGTCAGACTGAGATTGCCGAGATAGTCTTCCAGTCCGGGAATGGCGTGGCCGTCGAGCGTCAGTGTCGTGGCCTTATTGAGCGCTTGGGACACTTGCAGCGAATCGATGCCGCCGTAGAAGTCACCATTGGTCTGGCTGCGGCGCATCATGCCGGCTTCATTGCCATTGACGAAGGCACCACCGATGGTTAAGCCAACCCAGTTAGCCCCGGCCGTGTCAGCGGTGCCGGAGGTGGGGGGGGTGGCGGTGCCGGCTTGGGCGACACTTAGGGTCATCACCAGAGCCGGTACGGTGAGCGCTAGGCGGACCGAACGGAGAGCCTGGGACTGGCAAAGGATAGTAGAAAATTTATTAGCTTTCATTTGATGATAGAGAGTTTGAATTTAGGCTTGGGTTAATACATCAGTCTAAAGTTGACGTTGGATCCATGGGGTGATTGATGGCAGCCTGCGCTCCAGCAGGTACCGCGTTGCCAGTCGCCGCCAATATCGCTATGGCCTGTGCCGCCGGCTCCGGGGGATGCAAAACCGACATTTTTCTTGGTGTTGGCATCGACGTGGCACTTCAAGCACAACGTTTGGTTGCGCTCATTGAGCATCTTCTGGTTCACGGAGCCGTGGGGGCTGTGGCAGACGGTGCAGCCTTCGCGGACAGCCGCATGAGGGAAGACGAACGGGCCGACCTGTTGCTTGTGGCATTGATAGCAAGTTTCGTTCTTGCCATTGAGCTGGGTGCCGCCGCCTTTGACGGCGTTGCCCTTGTGCGGGTTGTGGCAATCACTGCAGCTCACCTTG
>JBAXCM010000174.1:0-8702 GCA_037141475.1 Verrucomicrobiota bacterium
CGCCCACTCCGCACTTAAAAGACGAGGTGTCATGGCCGGTGCGTGCACCGCGCGGTGGCACCTCGAATGCTGAAGAGCCCGTGGGAAATCTTGCCAGAGATGGATTTTTCACAGAAGGAAACAAAGGAAAGGAAGGGAGATGACGCTTTGTTGCCTTCTGTTCAAATCCGATTCTCATCCATCCTCCGTGCGAGGTTTTTTACTGAATTTATATTGACAAGCCCTGTTGAACTGACTAACGACTAGAAAGCACTCCGATTTTTTCCTTTTGTCCAAGTCCAAGCCGAAATCCGAGAAAGTAATTGCCAAAAACCACCATGAAAACTGCCAATATGACACACCAACCCGCCAGCGCCCCCCCGGGCCAAACCACCAGCCCATGGAACCTGCGCCCCATGCGCAGGCTCTGCGGCTTGGCCATCGCCGCCATCGGCCTCAGCGCCCCGTTCGCCTCGGCGGCGGTCCCCATTATCGTGCCCGTGCAGAACCCGAGCTTCGAGACCGGTAGCGGCACAGCGCCTCCTGTCCTCAACGAGTTAACGCCTACTAACTGGACCAAGCTTACAGATTGGACCTTTCAAGGCCCAGATAGGGGTCGAGTTGCCATGGCCGGGCAATTCAGTAACGGAGCCACCGGCAGTGACTACTACCTGCGATACTCATGGAATAATGCCGGTGTTGTCCAGGACTTGAACACAACGGTTTCAGCCGGGTCCACGCTTTCGGTGACATGCGATCTCGGGAAGGACAATGCCTTCGGCGGCGGCGATGTAACAGGTTTTGCCTTTTTTAAAGTCGGCACGACTTATTACTACATTCCTTATGACTTATCCAGTCAGACCAAAGGTGTTTGGCAGAGCCATACGTTTACCACAGCGACGCCGATCCTCAATTCTGGAGCGTTGAGCGTCGGTTTCCGGGTGGCGAACGGCGGCGCTAACAACCAATATTGCTGTTTGGACAACGTCAGCAGTGTCACCGTGACACCCTCGGACGTGGACCCGAACGCGCCGACCTCAACCAATGCCACGCTGGCGGCCTTGGAGAACACGGCGACGGCGCTGGCGGCAGGCGATTTCGGCTACGCGGATCCGAATTCAAGCCCCTTGGCTGCCGTGAAGATCACAGCGGTCCCGACGTTGGGCACACTGACGTACAACGGAGCGCCGGTGGTGAACGGTGAAATTATTGCTGAGGCCGACATTACCAAGCTGTCGTACCTGTCACCGTTGCATGGGTTCGGTGCTGCCTACACGACGATTGGGATCGCGGTCCAGAATTCGGCCAGCCCGACCGGCATTTGGAGCCTCCCCGCAGTGATGACGGTGAATGTGACGCATGTCAACCATGCGCCCACCTCCACCGGCGGTGCGGTGACCATGTCCGTGAGATCAGCCACCTCAATGACGTTTGCGGCGTCAAACTTCCAGTTCTCGGATACCGATGCCGGCAATACCTTGCAAGCGATCAAGGTGACTTCGCTGCCGACCAATGGCACACTGAATGTGGCCTTAGACGCTGAAATTCCCGTGGCCGATATCGGGACCCTCACCTACACGCCAAACGCAGGCTACACCGGACCCGACACGTTCGATTTCCAAGTGAGCGATGGAACGCTCTTTAGCGCGAATGCCATCATGGCGATCTCCGTCACGACAGACATCCTGGTGCAGGACGGGAGCTTCGAGACGCCGGGTGCTAATAATATGCCAGGTTATTGGGCGGGGGTCGCAGCCCCGTGGACTCACAGTGGGGGAATTTGGGGTCAAGTTAACAGAGCTTGGGGAACTTCCCTCCCCGACAACGGCGGTGGCACTTGGGTTGCGAACTTCAATGATGAAGGTATTGTAATCACCCAGCCTCTAGGGTCATACTCCTTCAACGCGGGTGACACCCTTTCGGTGAGCTTCGATGTTGGGAGGCTTAACAACAGCGGAGGGATATTTGAGGCCCTATTCCTGATCAACGGCGTCGAATTACTCCCCCAATCCTTTAATAACACCACCCAAGCTGTGAACACTTGGGTTACCGACACGTTGACCGCGATCATCCCGGACGCGGTCACAGGAGAACTCACCCTGAAATTCAGATGGGTGAGCGGCCATGTGGGAGAACTCGAGAAGGTCAGCAATGTCAGCGTGGAGCATGTGAGCGTGGACCCGAACGCGCCGACCTCAACCGGTGCCACGCTGGCGGCGGATGAGAACGTGCCACAGGCGCTGGACGCAGGCAATTTCGGTTACGCGAATCCAGCTAATCCGGCAAGTCTTCTCGCCGCCGTGCAGATCATAGAGCTCCCGGCGCTGGGCACACTGAAGAATGGAGTAGTCACCGTGTTGGTCACCGATCTGCCACTTACGGTGGCGGCGGCCGACATTGGCAACCTGTCGTACCTGTCGCCGTTGGGAGGGGTCGGTACTGCCTACACGACGATTGGCATCAAGGTCCAGAATTCGGACACCCCGACCGGCCTTTGGAGCCTCCCCGCGGAGATGACGGTGAATGTGACGCATGTGAACCATGCGCCCAGCTCCACCGGCGGTGCGGTCATCCTGGGAGTGGATACAGTCAAGACGTTTGCGGCTAAGGACTTCCATTTCGCGGATGTCGATACCGGCAACACCTTGCATGCGATCAAGGTGACCTCGCTCCCTGGCCCGGCCAAGGGCTCACTGAAGCTGGGCGGGACGGATGTGACCGTGGACACTGAAGTGCCAGCGGCCGATATCGGGACTCTCACCTACACGCCAAACACGGGCTACGTCGGTGCCGATTCTTTCAATTTCGAGGTGAGCGATGGGGCGCTCTTCAGCGCGGATGCCACCATGGCGATCACCGTCACGTCAGACATATTGGTGCAGAACGGGAGCTTCGAGACGCATGGTGCGTTTAATCACGCGACTTATTGGTGGGATCTGGGCAGCCCTTGGATCGGGGGTATCAGCCCTCAGGGGTATGAAGTGCTACAGGTGAATCAGTTTGATACATTTACCGCCGCTGCAGATGGCCTCTATGCCGTAAACTTGGAGTATTGGCTGGTCTCGGTCACTCAAGACCTGGGTGCCACCGTCAACGCGGGAGACACTCTTTCGATGACATTCTCCGGTGGGAAATCCAAGGCCGGACTCGGCGGGAAATTCACAGCCTCATTCGTGGTCGGCGCGACCGAATACACCAGCAGCGAATTTGATACGGCTCTGCAGGCAAATGACACTTGGCAAAGCTACTCGTTTAGCACCCCCATCACCAATACGGGCAATCTCAGCATTAAATTCAGCTATGTGAGCGGCAACAGACCATGGCTGGACAACGTCAGCAATGTCAGCGTGACGCCCAGTGGTGCGACCATATCGTACGCTGACTGGGCTCTTTCCAACGGCGTGTCCGGTGGGGTGAACGGCGATTCGAATCATGACGGGGTGCAAAACGGCATTGCCTATTTCATGGGCGCGACCGGACTGGCCACCAATCCCGGCCCGGATGCCGGTGGCAAAGTGACCTGGCCGATGAGTGCGACCTTCAGCGGCACGTATGAGGTCCAAACCTCGCCCGATCTCGAAACCTGGACGGCTGTCGCTACGCAGCCCACCCGCAATGGGGATGGCAATCTGGTTTACACCCTGACCTCCGGCTTGGGCAAGGAGTTCGTCCGTTTGGTGGTCACGCCTAACTGAAGAGGAAGATCGAGGATCGAGGATAGAAGATAGAAGATCGAGCCGACGCGCCGATCCACGATCCACGATCGGCTCGCATGCGAGCCCACCCCTTTTCCGGAGTTAATGGGTTTTCTCTGGAATCCAGCGGGGCCGCCGGTGCGCACCGGCGGCCCCGCAATTGCATCTGCGTTTGTCACCCGTTTGTCACCCGTTCTTGTTGTAGGCGATCCGCAGCCGAGTTGCTATGTTGCGACAGATCAAAGTTTGATCGCCCTCACCATCACACCATCATTTTTCCGAAAAGGAATGAAACCGACCACCGCCCCGCTTCTGGCTCGCACCCTGCTGGCAGCGATCTCACTGGCACTGCTGCTGGCCCTGCCATCCCTGGTCCGGGCCCAGGCGCCGGACCTCACGCAAACGGATCTCACCACGATCAATCGCGCCTGGACCTACAACCTTGGGGCCACCGGGATGCGCGGCTGGATCTATAACGCCTGGCCGGCGACCATGAATATCGATGACGTCACGCTGTTTGCGCCCTATCAGATTCTGGTGACCACCGTGGCACCGAACACTCCAGCCGACGGGGTGCTGGCCATTGACGACGTGATTTTGGGCGCGAGTGCCGGCACGGGTGCGGTGCCGTTGTTCCCCACCGACGCGCGCAAGACCCTGGGTTGGGCGATTGGCGACGCCGAGGTCGCCGACGGCGTTCTGAGCTTGAAGCGTTGGCGGGCCGGGGTCACCACCGATGTGTCCATCACCCTGCAGGTCATGGGTGCCTACACGGACACCGCGCCCTACAGATGCGCCAAGTCCGCGCTGATCATGGCCAACGCCGCCAAAAGTCTCGCTCAAAGGATCAACACGAATGGATGGGGCAATGATGACGGGAGTGCGGCCGTCAGCGCGCTGGCCCTGACGGCAACCGGCGACCCCCAGTACCTGCCGATGGTGCAGGCTTATGCCCGGCATCTGGCACCCGCGGGCTATGTCGCGGGCGGAGACGCCTGGCATTTCTACAACGGGGTCTTTCTGGCCGAGTATTACTTGCTCACGGGCGATGCCCAGGTGTTTGACGGACTCCGCCAATATGTCCTTTACGCGGCCAATAACTCGGACCTGTGTGGCACGACCGGCCACGGGTTCGCGACCATCCCGCCCCCCGGCGGCTGGGGGAACGGACACCATGGTTCGATCGCTCCTTACGGCGCGCTCAACCAAGCCGGACTCATCGCCCAGCTCACCATTGTGCTGGGCAAGAAAGCGGGTATCGTGGATCCGTCGATTGATCCGGCCATTGCGCGGACCGCCTCCTTCTTCGGCCATTATGTCAACGGCGGGTCCATTCCCTACGGCGAACACCAGCCGTGGTGGGGCGAGCACCAAATCACGGGTCAGGGCCGGCAGTATTATGATCACCGCAGCAATGGCAAGGACGGCCTGTGTGCGGTCTTGTTCAGTTGCATGGGCGACAAACCTGCGCAGGCGGAGTATTTCGCGCGGATGTCCCTGGCCGGAACCCGGGGCGAGATCTACGGGCATACGGGCCAAGGGTTCAGCTACCTGTGGACGGAGCTGGCTGCCAACATGGGCGGCCCGAGCGCGGCCGCGGCGTATGAGAAAAGGGTGCACTGGGACCGCGACCTGAAGCGCCGCTGTGACGGCTCATTTGTGTATGAAGGTGGCGACCAGTGGGGACCCGGCCAGGCCCATGACCGCCTGGCGGCCGATAAAGTGACCATGATTAACGCCTACTGGGACAATAGTTACGAGTACTGGATGATTCCGACCGCATGTTATCTCCTGCACGCCACCATGCCTTTGAAAACCCTTTATATCACGGGCAAAGGGTTCGACCCGGCCAATCCACGACTGACCCCCGATAAGGTGACCAACGCCACCTGGGCCGGCGACTTCGCCTCGTACTGCGGCAGCTATACCAAGGCGCAACTCATCGCCGCCTTGGGCGAATACGATCCGATTGTCAGGTTGAATGCCGCCACCGAATTGGGCACCCGCTGGGTGAGCGCCACCGAGCTGAACTCGCTCATCGCTATGGCGGAAGACACCACCAATGCCTATCTGCGCAACGGCGCGTGCACGGCACTGGGTTGCCTGAAAGCCCCCAGCGCGATCCCCGCCCTGACCCGCCGGCTCACGGACTCCGACAAGTGGGTGCGCGCCAGAGCCGCCCTCGCGCTGGGGCAGATGGACCCGACGGCACTGGCTTCGTCCGTGCCCGACATGGCGCAGGCGTTTACCAACAATGTGACGCCTCCCCTGCCCTGGGATGCGGGCTACAACACGGACGATCCATTGCAGATGCCCAACGGCTTCCTGGCAGGAACGCTGTTCGGCACCTGTGCCAATACCATGCTCAACGCCGACAAGAGCCTGCTCTATCCGGCGGTGCGGGTCGGCCTCCAACAACCGACCGGCAATTGCCGCGGCCAGCTCAACGGCTTCGTGGAGTACGGGCTGAGCCAAGCCGACGTGCAGGAGTTGACCCTGGACTTGTTCCAAGATGCCAAAGTCCAGACCTCGCTGGACACATTCATGGGCGGCTATCCACCGATTGCCGCCATGCGCGCGCTCTCGAGGTGTCACATTCAGGAATCCATCCAGGTGATGTACGATAACGTGCCCTTCTATAAGTCATGGGCCCTCGACTGCTTGCCGAAATATGGCGAGGCGGCCCGCTGGACGCTGCCGGAGTTATATCGCGATCTCGCGAATTGGCAGCCCAGCGGCGGCGATTACGCGGCGCTGAGCGCCGATGTTTCATTGATAGAAGCCGCCACGGCCCCGTTGGCAGTCTACGCCTTGCCGCATGCCAACCCGCAAATTCTGGCCACCCCGGTCAACACCGGCAAGGCGATCACCCTCACCGGCTCTTCCTGGCGGACGCCCCAGGTGGTCTGTACCGTCGCGACCCAACCGGCGCATGGCACCCTCACGGGTTTCCCACCCAAGCTGACCTATACCCCCGCGCCCGGCTATCAGGGCATGGACAGCTTCACGTACACGGCCACCGATAGCCTGACCACTTCGTCGCTGGCCACGGTGAATCTGGTGGTGGGAACCGGCGGCAGCGGCTTGACCGGGACATATTACGACAACGTGGATTTCACCTCGCTGAAGAAAACACAGGTCGATTCGGCAGTGAATTTCGATTGGGGCACCACGCCGCCCACCGGGCTGAGTGCTGGCACCTACAGCGTGCGCTGGACCGGACTGGTGCTCGCGCCCGAGACCGGAACCTATCGGTTTTCCACGCGCACCAGCAACGGGGTCCGCTTGTGGATCAACGGCGTGCAGGTGATCAACGACTGGAACGACCAGGCGACCAACCTGTGGAACGACAGCGCGGCCATCACCCTGACCGCCGGGCACCAGTATGAAGTGAAGATGGAATACTATAACAATGCCAATCCGGCCACCGCGCGGCTGTATTGGTATATGCCGTCCCGCCAAGCCATAGCGCCAACGATCATTCCGCAGGAGTTGTTGTTTCCGGTGGCTGGCGTGTGTCTGGCCTCGCCGCAGGATGGCGCGCGCTTCGGGGTGCAGAACGGTCAGGCGACGGTGGCGCTGACGGCCGACACCTCTGGCATTGCCGGCACGATAGCCAGCGTGTCGTTTTATAACGGCAGCACACTGATCGGGACGACGACCTCTGGGCCGTATTCGTTCACATGGACGAATGTGCCGTTGGGTCAGTATAATATCACGGTCAAGGTCACCGACAGCTTGAATCAGGTCACCACCTCGCCCGCAACATCGATTACGGTGGACAACTACACGGTTCCCGTCACGGCGGGTCTGGCCTGTTACTTTGACGCGGCTGTGGGCATCACCATGGATGCTAACGGTGTGGTTCAGGGCTGGCAGGACCGGTCCGGCAACGGGCATCATGCCACCCTAGACAGCAGTGCCTATAACAGCGGCACCGCGAGCATGGCCCAAAATCAAATCATGTCGCTGCCGGCGGTCCAAGTCCGGGCGGGATGGTTCGACATCGCCGGAAAGTTCTTTGCCAAAGAGCAGTATGTCGTGGTGCGTTCTCCCACCGCCACCTGGAACGGCACTGGCGCGTTCATCGGCCGCAAATCCTATGATTTTCTAACTGTCCGGGCTTCCAGCTACACCATCAATCGTGGAGGCACCAATTTCTGGGACCAACCGCTGGCGTGTTCCAGAAATGGCGTGTCCACCTTCAATCTCGCGCCCACCACCAACTACATGGTGCTCAAAATTACCGTCGATAACAATGCGAGTCCGGAGAATCTGGCGGCCTATCCGTATTGCCAGATCGGGCGGACCGAAAACGAAGCTGGCGCGGACTTTGACGTTGCTGAGATCCTCGGTTACAGCAATGCGCTCTCGTCAAGTGACGAGGCATTGGTCGGTGGTTACCTGGCAGCCAAATACGGGATCGCCACGAGCTATCCAGCCACCGGCAGTCTCGCCAACCAGGCCGCCACCGCCATCACCACCACCTCGGCTGCTATCAACGCCACGCTGCTGAGCAATAGCAACACCTACAACGTGGTCGCCTACTGGGGGCCGAACAACGGCGGCATCAACCCAGCCAACTGGGCCAACTCGGTATCCCTCGGCTCGGGGCTCAACGCGGCTTCGATCAATCTGAGTCAAACGCTCACCAATCTGGTCCCCGGCACGACCTATTACTTCAACTGCCGCGCCACCAACGGGACGCAAACTATCTGGGCCGCCGCGCCGCAGAGTTTCACCACGACCTCCACGTCCAAGGATTTCCTGACCTTCGGTGCCAACGTCTCCGGCAGCAACGCCACCATTGACACCGTGGCCCGCACCGTGGCCTGGACCGTGCCGTTTGGCACGCCCCTGACCAGCATGGCACCGGCCTACACGGTTTCGGCGCAGGCAACGGGCACTCCGGCATCCGGTGCCACCCTGGACTTCTCCGCCCCGCAAACGTACACCCTCACCGGCCAGGATGGTTCCACCAAAGTCTATACCGTCACGGTCGCCGCCGACCATACCTATCCGGCATCC
>JBAXCM010000175.1:0-8678 GCA_037141475.1 Verrucomicrobiota bacterium
CTTCCATGTGATGCCGACGGCGGTGGCGTCGTGCGGCCAGGCGAGCTTGCCGTTGACGATGCCCGGCAGGGTGGCGACACCGGTAGCGCCCATGAGATAGGCGATGCCGTTCTGCACCCCGTCATGGTTGTAGTCCTTCTCAGCCGTCTGGCCGCCAACGTGCTGCGCCGCCCAACTGGCATAGCCACTTACGGGGGCGGTGAACCACTTGCTCGTCAGATAGGCCTCTACCTGCAAGCGCTCCTGTTCGGATAGCAGGCGGTCGTAGATGATGACCTCGGCCTGATACTGATTGCCTGCGTGATAGGAGCGGTCCTTGTTGAAGGAATCCGCCGTCACATTGCCGGTGGTGAGGACTTCCACCAGGTTGAATCCGCCGTGAAGGGTTGTGGGCATGGCGAAACTGCTCCCATTTACCAAGGCTCCATTCACATAGGTGGATCCACCGGTGACGTTGCCGCTGGTTGGCCCGCTCCAAAGTGGGTCGGTCGCGTTGTCGTCGGTGTTGCGGTGGAAATGGTATTGTGAGGTATCTGTCAGCAGGAAGCTGTTGCCCTTGAACACGGAGAACACGGTGCGGATGGTGGTGTCTTCTGTGAACTTGAAGGCCGCGCTGTTGCCGGCACCGCCATTTTTGGCAAAGTAGATCGCGCCCAGACCACTTTCCATGCCTGAGTTCGCAACATAGACCGGTGTGGCATTGCCGCTGGGCACCGTGGCGTTGGCTGCATTGCCACTGCTGTCATTCCACTGAGCGACGGGGGTGGTATCCGCCAAGCCGAGCGCCGAGGCGTCGAACCAACGGGCAAAACCTCCCACCGGCGGGCCGGGCGGCAGGACGGTGACCGTCACGGTATAGTCCTTGGTGGTGTTATCCGAGGCCGTGACGAGGTAATGCACGGGAGTGCTGAAGTTATGGGTGGAACCGCTAACTGGAACGCAGGTGGCATCGGTGGAGAGGGTGAACGTGGGTGCCAGCGCCGTCACTGTCGTGCCGTTGGGCACATACTTGGTGATGGTGGTACCGGTGATGCTGGCGTCTCCATTCGTTGGGAAGGTGAAACTGGTGATGGTTGCCTGCGGGCCGGTCGGATAGGTAGAAGCCGTGATGTTGTACTTGACCGTTAGGTAGGCACCCAGGGCTAGTTCCTGTTCGGCGGTAAGCACATGGTCATAGGCGATGATTTCTGCCACGTCCAAGTTGTTATTGTGATACTGCGGTGATCCGTTGCCATAAGCATTGCCAAGACTGTAACTGCGAGGATTGGTATCAGGATAGAGACCGTCGATTTTCAAGATGAGGAAGGTGCCCATGTTGGTGATGTTCCAAGGATTGACCAAGACTGTGCCGTTTTGTGACACGGCCGCAGGGTAATTGCCGTTCCAGAAGTTGGTTCCGTTGCCCATCATGTAGCCATGTTGATCGGTGACGTCGCCTAGGATGGCACCCCAGTCGCCGTTATAGCTGTTGCCGGTCGGGCTTTTGAATACGATGTACTGTTCCTTGGCGAACAGGGTACCGGTGATGTTCGCATACGCTTGGCTGCGGAACTGCACCGTCGGCAGGCCATTGACCTGGCTGGTGGCATAGGTCATGGTGCCAGCCGTGCGCGACGCTTTGTGCCCGTAGCTGGAAAGGTCTGCCCAGACGTCCACCGAATTGCCGTTGCTCAGGCCGCTGAGTTGTGAGGCATCATACCAAGCGACGAGCCCGGCATCCACGCCCAGGCCGGCTGGAGGAGCCGGTGCCACAGTGACCGTAACAACATAGGAATTGACCGCGGCGCCATCAGTGACGGTGTAGGTCGTCGGGTTGTTCACGGAAAAGCCCGGTGTGGGGGCCGAGCCGCTGCTCACCGTGACGCCATTGACCGCAACTGTCCCGGATGTCGCCGTGAAGGTCGGCGCGAGGGTTGACAAATCCGTTCCAAAGGGCACCGACAGGGCGATGGTCCCTGACGCACCTTGCACAATGGCACCGTTATGTCCGGGAATGCCAAAGGCCGTGATCGTTGACAGGGTATTGACGCTGAGCACGCCACTCGCCTGGCTGAAGGTCCAGGTGGTGAATCCAATCACGTTCGTCCACACGCCGCCGGACCCGCTGAAGCCGGTCAAGGAAAAGCTAGATCCATAGGTCTTATTGGTGATATCGACCACGGTCCAGGAAGCGATGGCAGAGGTGACGCCGGAGGTGTCGATGTTAAACGCGCCATTCAACGTGGCGGTGCCGGCACCGGTTAGCTTGTTGCAGGCAGTGCTGCTGGAAGGTTTGAAGGTCAATGCGCCGGCGGGGTCGATTACCAGTGTGCTGCCGCTGATGACGGTGGTGTTGCCGGAATAGGTGTTAGTTCCTGCTAGGGTCAGGATGCCGGTTCCGCTCACGGTCAGGGCGCCGGGTCCGGAAATTATGCCCGACAAGGTCTGATCGACTCCACTTGCGTAGTTGAGCAGCACAGTGGCCGGACTCGCGGTGAAGGTGATGTTGCCTGCGTAGGTGCCGTTGCCTAACACCGCCGTGCCACCAGTGGCGATGGTGCTGGAATTGCTGGCCGAGCCGCCAATCAGGAAGGTCCCCGGACCTCCGTTGCCCCCGCCGTTAAGAGTCATTGGCCCGGTGAATGTATTGATGCCCTGAAGGTTGATTAGACCGTTAGAACTGGAACTGCCGGAACTCCAGGTGCATGTCAGCGAGACTTGGCTGCTATCGGACATATCCGGGATGCCGCTCGTGTAGGTGTAAACCGGACGGTCACCTCTGCAATTGATCAGTAAGGTCCTGGTCCCGGTTCCCGTGGCGCTAATCCCGCCAAATCGGAACCCGGTGTCGTTCACATTGCTGCCGTTGAGTGTCACTGTCCCGGAGCCGGAGCCAGCGAGGTTGATGATGCGGTCGGTGGAAACCAGAGGAGGAGTCATGGAGCCTTGGGGTCCGCCATAAACAAACGTGGTGCCTGGGTAGAGGTCAATGACTGAGTCGGGGCCGGTTGGTGGCGCGCCCAATGGGCCGGCGACGCCGGCATTGGACAGAGGTTTCTGGTAATTCAACCCGCCGCTCTGGACGACCGTCTTGCCGGTGTAGTCGCTGATGCCGTTGAGGATGAGGGTGCCGCCGCCGGTGTGAGTCAGGCCGCCGGGGCCGGTCACAACACCAACGAGTGATTGGTTGTAGCCGCCAGAGATGATGGAGTTGGCAGTCAAAACGACTGGTCCAGTCCAGCTTCCTCCGAAGCCATTGTTTTCCGCATACGTCCCGCCGTTCAAGGTGAGGCTGCCCGTCATGTTCGCCCTCTCCCCACGGATCGAAGCTCCGCTTTCAACCGTCACAGTGCCCATGTTAAAGGACGCGCCGTTGGCAGCGAACTTGTCGGCGGCGTGCAAATACAGGGTGCCGCCATTGACTGCAATGCTGCTGAAGTTGGCCGGTGTGACTTCAAGGCTTAGTGTGCCGGTTCCGGACTTGATCAGCGAGCCCGAACTGATTGGATTGCCGCTAAAGGTATAGTCGCCGCCGCTCACGGTGGTGGATGCCGGAGACATGCTGGGGGAGATGGTGATCCTGTGGCCGGCGGTGCCAGCGGCAAACAACGCGTCCTCTGAACCATCGGAGGCGAAGGTGGTGGTGGTGGAACCCCCATCTGTGGTCCAGTTGGCGGTGGCGCTATCCCACGCTCCATCGATTGCCACGTTCCAGGTGAGTGATGTGCCTGCCTGCGAAAATCCCGTTAGAAATACCCCGCTTGCCGCCATGCCCATCGCCAAAGCGAGGGATCGCATCTTCGATTTTGTTTGTTGGCCTCTCTTCTGTATTCTCATTTTTTTGTTAGGTTGCTGATTCCATATCTTTACCGGCATCGCGATCACGAAGGAGCACGCCACCGATCAATCTGGGCAAATGCGTTTTTGAGGCATGTCGTTGGCAAAAAAAGCCATTTCTTTTTTGGCACTAGCCCTAACTGGGAACTAGTTTGATCTGATGAAGAGGGTTCCTCGGAATGTTAGGATAAAGAAAGTATTATTCTCGACGCCGGTCTAACTTAGGACTAATTTGAGTTCCATGAACCGGATTCTGAGGCCAACGGTGCCTGAATTAGTTGCTGCGCAGCTGCGTGAAGGCATTCGTGAGGGGCGTTGGAGCGAGTGCTTGCCGGGGGTGGCGCGCTTGGCGGTGGAGTTGGATGTCTCGCGGCACACGGTGCGGCGTGCGCTGCAGAGTTTGGAGGCGGAGGGTTTGCTAGACGGGCGGGGGTTGGGCCGCAGTCGCGGCGTCATTGCGCAAGCGGTGAGCATACATCCGTTGCGGGTGGGGATTTTGACCAACATGCTTCTGACGGAATGCCAATTCAAAACCGCCCATGTTCTATCACAAATCCAACAACAACTGACGATGGCGGGCCACGAGGTGTTCATCGCCAAGAAGGCACAGGTCGAACTCAAGCATGACGTCCACCGGATCGTGAGCCATCTGCTCGCACAACCAGCGGATGCTTGGATTGTTAGTTCAGGTTCCAGCCAATTGTTGGAGTGGTGCGCGGGACAAACGCTCCCCTGCCTTGCGCTCTTTGGCCGGACCGACGGACTGACGCTCGCCCGCAGCGGGCCGGACAAGGTGCCTGCGTACCTGGCAGCCACCCGCCAGTTGATCAAGCTTGGGCACCGTCGCATTGTTCTCATTGCCCGCCACACTCGCAGGCATCCGACGCCTGGGAGTGTGGAGCGAGCGTTTCAGGCGGAAATGGCTGCCCATGGTATAAGGACGAGTCTTTATCACTTGCCAGATTGGGAGGAAACCCCGGCGGGTCTGGCCAATTTGCTTAAGAGCTTGTTTCATCACACGCCGCCCACCGCGTTGATTATAGATGGGACTGCGATCTACATAGCCGCAGCGGAGTTTCTCGCGCGCCGTGGCATTCAAGTGCCTCGGCAAGTCTCACTGATCTCAACTGATGATGAGTTAGGGCAGGTTTGGTGCCATCAGGGGATTGCCCACATGAGATGGGACTACAGACCCGTTGTGCGCCGGGTGCTGCGCTGGGTCGCCGCTGTGCGCAAGGGCAACCCTGACCGAAAAATCATCAACGTGCCGGCGGAATTCGTCACCGGCGGCAGCATCGGCCCGCTCTATCAAGGGTGAACTGGCATTAGGGGTTAGGGCCCAAGCTCCTGAGCCACCTAAAAGTTCATTTTCAAAGAGTTTGACTGAGCTCACGCCAAAGTCATCTTCACCTCTCGCCTGCTTTGAGGCATGTGGTAATCCCCTAGTGGATGACGATTTTGATGGCGATTTTGATGACGATTTTGATTGCATTCCCGGCGATGCGTGCGCACCCCTGTCTCACCATGAATCCACTAGCCACAGTCTGTCGCCGTGTTGCTCCCCTCATGCCGGCTGTTTTGCTGGCTGTATTGGTTTCCCAAGCTGCTGCCGAATTGCAGCCACGGGTTTTGCCTGCGCCGCATATTGACGGTGGGAAGCCGTTGATGCAGGCGTTGGCGGAGCGGCAGTCGGGTCGCGAATTCAGTCAGAAGGCATTGGATCTGCAACAACTCTCAGACTTGCTGTGGGCGGCGTTTGGCATCAACCGGCCGGCAATTGATCACCGCACCGCGCCGTCCGCCATGAACTCGCAGGAGATTGACATCTATGTGGTGCTCGCCGATGGGGTGTTTCTGTACAACGCCAAGGAGAACCGCCTTGATCCCATAGCCGAAGGGGATATGAGGGCCAAGACAGGTGGCCAGGATTTCGTCAAGGTGGCACCCGTGGCATTGGTTTTTGTTGCGGATTTAGCGCGCTTGGTGAAAGCCAAACCGGAATTCAAGGAGCCGTATGCGTGGGCTGACACCGGGTCTATCAGCCAAAACGTCTATCTCTGGTGCGCCTCCGCTGGTCTGGCAACAGTGGTTCATGAACTGGGCGAGCGCCAGCCCTTGGTTGACGCTTGGAAACTCCGTCCCGAGCAACGGATCACTCTCGCCCAAGCCGTGGGCTATCCGGCGAAAAAATAACGAGGCTGCGCCTTAGACCCAACACACAAGACTTGAAGACGGCTCGGCTGAGACTTCGGCGAGTCCAGTCGATCCGCTCGCCGAATGCCCAAGAGCAGATAACTCGAACTGCCGACAGAAACTTTGGCTTTTCAAGGACTCTAGCAATGGAACTCCCCAAGGGAAAGACGTCAGTTCGGGATGATGCACTGCATGTCTTATGCAGGTTGCGTAACCGGTGAGTGTCTGCCAAATTCATTCCGGGGCGCTGGATGGGTCATCTCAATAGCGAGGAAGGGCTCATGAATTTCGCCTCCCTTGGGCATTTTTCATGCATTTGTTTGACACCGGTGCCCGTCCAGCCAAACCTCCGCAACGTATGAAGCGAACGCTTGTTCCAAAGGACGGTCCGAAGCTGCGCCTCGTTGAGGCGGCGGAGCAGTTATTTGCTGATAACGGCTTTGAAGCGGTGTCGGTGAGGGATGTCACGCAGGCTGCGGCTGCGAATGTGGCAGCAGTGAACTACCATTTTGGCAGTCGTGAGGGGCTGGTGGAGGTTGTGATGGCCCGCCATCTCGAGCCGATTCATGCGCAGCGATTGGCTGGATTGGAGGCAGCAGAGGAGCGATGGATGAATCAAGCGTTGCCGCTTGAGGAAGTGGTTGATGCCTTTGCGGGGCCGCTCGTCACCCGGGTGGAAGAAAGCCATCTCCCGGAAGAGTCATATTTTCGGCTAATCGGGCGGATTTTAGAGAGAGATCGCATGAGTATGCGGTCTGAAATCGGGAGTCAATCGGCTGATTTAAACAATCGATTCATACAATCAATTTCCAAGATATTGCCGATGGTGTCGGTGGAGGATTTGGTATGGCGGTTGCATTTTGTGACAGGGGGGATGATTCACATGCTGACGCACGGGCATTTGATGCATGAGACGTTAAAGGCGGGAGGCAGCGCGCCGGGTATGGCCACCGCGATGCAACGGTTCCAGCGATTTGCGGTGGCCGGTATCCGCAATGGTATGGCGAACCTGCCGACCTGTGACGAGGATGACGGCCACAAAGAGCCGACACCGGCAGAAGAACCTGCCGAGGAACCTGCCGAAGAACACGGGCAGGACGACGGTCACGATCAGTTGGCCCAGGGCGAAGAACACGGGCAGGACGACGGTCACGATCAGTTGGCTCAGGGCGAGGAGCAGGGGCTGGACGACGGTCACGATCAGTTGGCCCAGGGCGAGGAGCAGGGGCAGGACGACGGTCACGATGAGTTGGCCCAGGGCGAGGAACCGGGGGCTGAGCCAAAACCGGAGAGGAAGCGGGCAAGAAAGAAGGTGGAGGATGATCCACAGGTGATGTTTGAATTTTAGGATTCAATCTCAGGCATTAGCCGATCACACAAGGGACCAGAATGCCGTCGCGCATGCCGTGGATTTTCTTTTTGTCCAGTGGGACAATGGTAGCTAGGCAACCGGCGAAACGGGTGACGCCAGCCCGGTTGGTGAAAAAGTATGGGCACAGGCGCACCCGGCCCTGCATCATCTCAACCGAGCCGTCGTCGCGAAATACCGGATGCTCAACGGGACGGCCCTCGTGGAATTGCTGAAGCATCCACGGCTGGCTCTGTGCGTCATCGAGGGCATGGATGAGGCGATCGGACCACTCGGCGGATGATAGATCGTGACCGATGAACACGCCGCGCGAGCCCCAAGCGGTGGGGTGAAAGCCGCTGATTTTGAGTACCAAGTGGCGGTCCTTTTGGCTGAAGGCCGCCACCTCGTGCCAGGCGTGCACATCCAAACGCGGCAGGGCGGCGTGGGGGGGCAAGGGTGTGGCATCCAGCACCCAGCCAAACGGCACCAACTGGCGCAATCGTTGCAAGTGGGCGCCTCGCAGTGCTTGTTCCCACTCGCGCTTGAGTGATGGTGACCACAGCAGGGCCAACCACAATTTGTCTTCTAAGTGCGGTTTGAATGGTGGCGTCACGGAGGCACCACCGGCCGCCGAAGCCGCAGCCAGCGCCTCGGCAGCAGGCACCGATCGCCAATCAAACAGCTCGAAAAACCGGTAAACGTCGCGGCCGTCTGCGGCGTAGGTTTCGGCCGGGACCACCTCCCATGCTGTCCCGAGTTGGCGGGTGAGCCAAGCCATTTCAGGCCGGTAATCGGCGGATTCTTCGGCTAGCAGCACTGCCCCGCCGTTTGGCAGCAGCGAGCGGAACCCCTCGAGCATGCCCTCGGCACCCCCCAGCACGTCAAATCCAGCCTCGGCATAGACCCGCGACAGCCAGGCGGTCACCCCCATGCCGCCCGGCACGCTGTCCAGTTCCGTCATGGCAAACCCCTGCTCCGTCAAGATCAGGTCAGGCCGGACCACCCGTGGAAATTCGTCCGCTGTGCGCCCGTCGCGCTGCCATGCCAGCATCCACTCCGGCTTTCCCGCATCGAGCAACGGGGCCAGCCACGGCGGTCCTTTCTCCCCTGCACTGCTGCGGTAGAGCCGGTCGCAAGCCTGCTGAAACTTCGCCAGCGGGTGGCCCAAGGCCATCATTTGCCGGGCCTCAGCGCGAGTTAATCGCAGCGGTTGCGGCGAGTATCGCCAGCCACCGCCACCAAACAGCCCGCCCTCAGGCAGCGCACTCTGCAATTTTGATAGACTCAATTCCATCCCGCCCCACCCTCACCCCGCCGG
>JBAXCM010000176.1:0-8673 GCA_037141475.1 Verrucomicrobiota bacterium
GTGTGCGAGAACTCACCGGAGGCGTGTACTTTGGAAAACCCAAAGGTCGGCACGAGGAAAATGGAGAGGCCGTAGCCCTCGATACCATGATTTACCACAAGAGCGAAATCCAGCGCATCGCTCGGGTTGCCTTCAGCGCCGCCATGGGCCGCAAGAAACGCCTCCTCTCTGTGGACAAGGCCAATGTCCTCGCCTCCTCCGTGCTGTGGCGAGAAACCCTCATTGAAATCGCCGGCGAATTCCCCGAAGTGGAACTCTCCCACATGTACGTCGATAACGCCGCCATGCAGCTCATCCGCCGACCCGGCTCATTCGACGTGCTGGTCACAGAAAACTTGTTTGGCGATATCCTCTCCGACGAGATGGCCATGATCTCGGGCTCACTGGGCATGCTCCCATCCGCCTCACTCGGCGTGCGCAAGGACAACGGACTCTACTTCGGCCTGTATGAACCCTCAGGCGGCTCCGCTCCCGACATCGCCGGCCAGGGGATCGCCAACCCCATCGCACAAATCCTCTCCCTCGCCATGCTGCTGCGCTTCTCCCTGGGGGAAATCCAAGCCGCTGACGCCATCGAGGCCGCCGTCGCCCGCGCCATCGCCGACGGCCTGCGCACGGGCGACATCGCCACCGGCCGCGACGGCGAAACACGCGTCGGCACCGCCGCCATGGGGGCGGCCATCCTGGCCCGCCTATGAGCCGCCTATGAGCCGCCTAACCGACTTCAAGGTGTCATCACGATACCCGTCAAAAATCAAAGGCGATCACTCAGCAATCATCAATCAGCAGGCAATGGAAAAATTGAGCAGTCACCCTGTTGGCTCATTTCTTCATATGCTGGGTTAAGTTAGCGCTTCCGGGCCCCTCCCATAGGCCTCGATCGACCTCAAGCGCCACCGCCAATGCCCGCTCGTATTTTTTTCGGGTCAACTGGTAGCCGCCAAACTGCCTCAAGTGATCGGTCATCCACTGGGTGTCTAGCAGAATCGAGCCTGCCTTGCGCAGGCCAGTCACCAGCTCGACCAAAGCAATTTTGGACGCGTCAGTTTTTCGGGAAAACATACTCTCGCCAAAGAACGCGCCGCGCAAGGCCACGCCATAAAGCCCGCCCTGCAAGCCGTCCTCATCCCAGCATTCCACCGAATGCGCGAAGCCGAGCTGGTGCAGCCACTCATAACTGTCCACGATCACCTCGTCGATCCATGTGTCCGGCCGCTGGGCGCATGCCAACATCACCTCGCGAAATGACGTGTTCCAGCGCAATTCGAAGGGCCGGCGCTTGAGCGCGCGCCGCAGGCCGTGCGGGATGTGGAACCGGTCGTCGAGAGGAATCAAACCGCGCATTTCTGGCCGGTACCAAGCAATTGCGCCCTTTTCGGCCATTGGAAAAACCCCTTGGGCATAGGCATTTAGCAAGACTTCCGGCGGGATGATTGAGGCGGGCATCGGCACGGAGTCTGACAGATCCTGCCGCTTTGCCAAGCCCTGCCAAACTCAGAATCACTCCAGCGGCTGCTTCATCCGCCATATCAAGAGCCCTAATCCGTGGAGCCCCCTGGAACGATAGCAGTGGCGAGGGTGCCAATGCCACTGGTCCCGCAGTGCAACACCAATCTTGACTACTCAGGGTGCGGTGGCGTCGGCCGCCAGGGCTAGGATGAGCCATGAGGCGTGCGGAATCCATTGCTCCTTCCAGCGCCAGCTCCAATCGGCCCGCCGACCAAAAGGTGCCGGTTGAAACGCAATGTCCCGCTCGTCCTGCACACCCGAAGTGATGCCGTTGCAAATCCCGCCAGGCGGGTTAGGCGCTCCCGCCTCATAGTCGCCTGGATTGTTGCGCCCCTTGCCCTGCAGCATGCACATATCAAATGGATTGAGACCGAGGATCCAATTGACTTGGTTACTGGCATAAGTTCGCAAGTCCACAGCAACTTCCGGGGTTGCCAACTGACATCCTAACAAAGCGGCGGCAGCCAGCGAGGCAATCCGGGAGTTCTCGCCCAGCCACCAATAACCGGTTTCATTTCGATGGGGCATGAAAAATGCACCGCGTTTCCCATCCACATCCTTGATATATTGCCGGGCATAGCCGAACGGGTTAGTCACCTCCTTGGTGATCGCCAACTCAAACTGGAGCGACGCTGCCACCCCCTTGCCGATAGCCGCCTTGCGTGCGGCGTCATCCTCAAACTGCAGGTAACGCATTAACGCCACCACCGGCAAACCGGCATCCACCGCATGAAAAAACGGCCATTCGGTGTCATCGCCGGCCCGCCACCAACCACTGTACTTTTCATCTTTGGCCAAGCGCTTCGTCAAGGAGGTGGCACGCGATCGGGCCGCCTCCTGATAGACCTGATTTTTGGTGGCATTGAACAATTCCGTGGCGGCCAGCAGGGCGCAATAATCATCTAGCAAATTCTCCTGGTGATTGGGCAGGTATTCCAAGTTATGGGCCTGCAGGTGCTTGAAGCCCAACTCTGCCGCCCCTAAATATCGCTCCGGCGTATAGTCGCCGCTTTGCTTGAGAGTGCTGATGCGGGCTAGCGCTGCGATGGAGATGCCGCCGCCCTCGCGATAGCCCGCTTGGATCTGATTGTTCTTTGGATGACTCAGGCCCTTGAATGAGCAAATTTCCCGCTGTCCGGGATCCTTGCTGCAACTATCAAAAACCGAGGTGTAAAAATACCCGCTGGGGTCCTGCATCCTCAACACAAAATCCGCCCCATACAATGCCTCCTCAGTTAGCATCGGAATGAGTGCTCGCAACGGCTGGCTCTTGTGTTTGCGCAGCAACTCGGCGGATTGCAGGAAATTCCACACCGCCATCGGCGACTCCTGCGCACTCATGTAGTTGCCCTCATTGAGACAACCGATATATTTTGACACGTCACCAGAGGCATCATACCAGCCGCCGTGAACGTCCACCCGCGGACGCTTCGCATCGCCAAAAAAACCGAGATTGCGATCGGTCCTGTCGTAAATTCCGGAACAACGTTGGATCCGAAAGTAATACAGCATGTCGGATAGACAAGCTTCCGGCAGCACCCGCTCGCCTACGGTGAACGATTCCGAGCGAACATTCCCTACCTGGATCCGATACTTCCCCGGCTGAACCAGCGCCGAAAAATCCCCCTGCTGATAGAACCGGCCCTGCCAACCGGCCACCGCCCCGAGGCTCCGCAGCACCCCATCAAAAGCGACGCGGCCCTGGCTATCGAGCACTTGGAATCGCCCGGCCTCGCTCGTCTCGGCACATTGCACCACCACATTCTTGGCCCCACGAGAGTCGTATCCCAAATGATTAACAAGAATCTCCAAGGATGCCGCACCCAATGTCTGGCAAATTCCAAACACTAGAACTAACATGGCTCTCAAAATGACAAGGCGGTTGGTTTGCATCAGGCGGGGGTCTTGCCCCGAGGCTAGCAGACCGCTCCCGGGTGGCAAGCTCTAACGCATACCTTCCACGATTCCGAAATGGTACGATTTCCGAATTGCTGAGGCCGGAACGGATACACTGGAATCTCGGCAGCCGATCTGACTGGAGTTCTTCTGCTCCCCCCCCATCGGATTGGGCACCAGATCGCCGAAGAGGGTAAAGGGAAATGAGAAACCTTCGTGTCTTGATTAGGATCTCCGAAAGGTCATCCGTCGGAAGAATCGGCAGAACAAAGGGACTTAGACGAATTGTCTTGGTTGTTGTTTCTAGGAGAGACGAAGTGTGCCTGTCCATTCCAATCTTGCCGCCCTACGGTCGTGAACCCTTCCCTGCTAATCGCCAAGGTGCCAGCTCTGGCTTGTGCCGCCTGCGTGTTCGACGCGAAAGGACCAACATCAACCGCGCGTACTCCTCGCCAACCGTGATCTAACATGAGACGACATCCTGCCATGAATCGCCTGCTGCTAATGCTCTGCTGCCTGCTGACATGCTGCGGCATTGTCGTTGGCGAAGTGCCCGACACGCAAGCTGCGACCGGCGCGAATCTTCTCGATAACGGGGATTTCGAGAAAGGGGCGGAGGGCTGGGACACCCTATGGTCACACGAGGCTGGGGCTGCCAAATCCACCATCGACACCACCCATCCCCATGGCGGCTCCCAAGGCATGCGCATTGACCATACCGGCCGGAAAGACTGGAGCCTCGCTCATTCACTCACCCTCAAGACCCTGCCCGGTGAAATCTTCGAACTGAGTGTATGGGTCCGCGTCCAAGGAGCAGGCAGCACCACGCTCGGCGTGGTCACCCGTGATGCGACCGGCAAGACTATCCATTGGGCATACGGCGGACGCTCTGCACACGAGACGAAGGCGTGGTGTTGCCTGCGTTCCCGATTCATCATTCCGGCAGGAACCACCACCATCCAACCACGCTTGATAGGAGACGGCCCGGCCACCGTCTGCTGCGACGACTTTATCCTCACACGCCAAGGAAGCCTAGCTAATTTGCGAAACAGGAATCTACCAGCCAAAGTGAGCATGGGCAACGCCGCAATCCACGTGACCTTCCACACAGCCGATGCCACGTTTGTGGTGAATGATCAACGCAAGAACCGGACGTGGGTGCAGCGGCCAACCGAGGCTCCCTTGGTCGTCCTTGATGCGAGGAGCAATGGGCTCGCGATCGAATTAAAGTTCCTCGAGCCTGTTTCAATGCTCACCGTGACCGCCAAGGCACGGATCGATGGAAACTTGCCGGAGCTGCTTATCGCCATGCGCGCCGAGGGCGGGATGGACGTCCCGCTCGCCTGGCCAGCCCCGTTTGCAACCGCCAAGGGACAATCACTCATTCTGCCTGTTAACGAGGGGATCAGTTATCCGACTGACGATGACTCACTTCCCGAGATGCACTATCATCTGTACGGCGGTCACGGGCTTTGCATGCCTTGGTATGGGACGCTGGATGGTGGCTCAGGCTGGATGGCCATCGTCGAGACCCCGGACGACGCGGCCGTCGCCATTCCTCGCCGTGATGGCCTGCTAGGCCTGGTTCCAGAATGGCAACCCCAAAAACAACAATTCGGATCAGAGCGCATCATCCGCTATATCTTCATCGAGAATGGTGGTTATGTCGCGATGGCCAAGCGATATCGCGAGTTTGCAAAGAAGTCAGGACTTTTCAAGACGTTAGCTGAAAAGCGCAAGACCGTCCCGGCCGTCGATCTCCTGGTGGGAGCCGCCAACGTCTGGTGCTGGGACCAGGATGCCGCCACCTTCTGCCGTGAATTGCAAACCGCCGGAATCCGGCAAATCCTCTGGAGCAATGCCCTTCCTCCCGGCCAGATCAAAACCCTCAACGAATTGGGGGTTCTGACCAGCCGCTATGATATCTATCAGGATGCCATGGACCCGGAAAACTTCCCGCGTCTCAGCTGGCTCCATCCCGACTGGACGAGCGACGCATGGGCCAACGACGACCTGATGACCGGTGCCGACGGCGAATGGCTGCGCGGCTGGGATGTGGAAACCAAGGACGGCAAGACCCTCCCGTGCGGCACGCTTTGCGACCGGCAGGCCGTGGCCTATGCCAAGCGGCGCATCCCGCCCGAGTTGGCGACCCACCCCTATCGCAGCCGGTTTATCGACACGACAACCGCGAGCCCATGGCGCGAGGGCTATCATCCGAAACACCCCTTGACGCGCACCGATAGCAAGCACTCCAAGATGGATCTATTGAAATTCATCGGCGAAGGATGTGGCTTGGTTTGCGGAAGTGAGACGGGGCACGACGCGGCCGTTCCATACGTGCATTACTTCGAGGGCATGTTGAGCCTCGGCCCCTACAGGGTTCCCGATTCCGGGCGCAATATGATTCAGGCATGGGACGAGGTGCCGGAGCAGGTCGCCAAATTCCAAACCGGTCATTTCTATCGCTTGCCGCTGTGGGAACTTGTCTATCATGAATGCGTGGTGGCGCAGTGGTACTGGGGCGACTACAATAACAAGCTGCCCAAGTTATGGGATCGCCGCGACCTTTGGAACGCCCTCTATGGCACGCCGCCCATGTTCATGTTCGATCGAAAAATCTGGGTCGCCAACAAGGATCGATTCGTGAAAAGCTACCAAATGACTGCCCCAGTGGCACGGGCCACAGGCTACTCCGAGATGCTTTCCCACGAGTGGTTGACGTCAAATCACGCGGTCCAGCGGACGCGCTTTGCCAACGGCGTGGTGCTTACGGCCAACTTTGGTGAGGCCCCATTCTCTCTACCCGATGGCACTCTCCTCCCATCACTCGGCGAACACGTGGAAGGTCTTTAGGGCCCGATAAGGCAGCACGCGAACCCCCTTTGACCTAAAAAAAGCGGCCCGACTGACCCATGTCCCTGGGAAAACCCAATAACCCGGGAAACATATCAGTCGGACCGCCCGTTAAATCGCGACATTTGGAAAGCGCACGTCAAAAGCGAATTTGTCTGCATGCCAGTCCTAGCGCGAAAAATATTCCCCTCGCCTCCTGATCGGCAACTTGGCCCTAGGCGACCGGGTGTGACGTGGCCAGTGATTCCGAAGAATGCCTATGAGAGCGCCTGACGGCGGAAAATTGGAAATTTTTCGTCGGTGGTGACGTTAGTCCAGCACCAATGCGCCGCCAACCCATGAATTCACGACCCCGGATATTTCTAGTCACAGCCACAGTGATCGCGGGTGCGGTCATCGCCGCCCAAGACTGCCTCGCGGAGCCCGCCACGGCGTCTAGGGCCGAGCAGCCCGCAGCGCTGCTCGATCAGCACCGAGCTGTGGCGTCTGCCGGGAAAGTCACAGCGGACAAATATCCTGATGCGGACACGGTGCTGGTGGCCGAGCATGTGCGCTGCGAGTATCAAGCGGACGGTAGTTTTATGACGCTGGATGACGAGTATGTGAAAGTGCTCACCGAAGCGGGGCGCAAGGAGGGCGTAAAAAACTTCACCTACAACATTTTTTACGGTGGGTTGGAGATTTTGGAGGTGGAGGTGATCAAGGAGGATGGCAGCGTCGTGCGGCACGATGCCAAGTCGATTAGCAAAGAACAGGTGGATTGCACGCAAATGGAGTCTAACATTTACGATCCGAATGACAAGGTTCTGGTTGCTGCGGTGCCGAATGTGGAAATCGGCGACACAATCCGGTTTTTCGTCAAGCACTGGGAGTCAAAGCCGCGCATGCAGGGTTGTTATTCTGACTGGTCGATGCTGGAGGCCACCATGCCTATCAAAAATGTCACCTATGAGTATCTCGCACCCAAGGATCATCCTCTCAAAAGCAAAGCGCTCCTCAGTGAAGTGCGGGGCACCGTCACCGCCAGCGAACAGATCGAGGGCGATAAGATCCGCTATACTTGGACGGGCCGGGATGTGCCGCAGGTATTTCCAGAGAATGGCATGCCGGAGGTGTCCACCTGCTGCCAACGACTGCTGGTGAGCACCGTGGCGGATTGGAAGGACATCAGCCGCTGGTACTACAACCTGTGCAAAAGCCATCTCCAAAAGTCAACCCCGGCGATTCAAGCCAAAACCAAGGAACTAACCGCCACGGCAACCACGGAGCGGGAGAAGATCGCGGCTATCTTCAAGTTTGTGAGCCAGGAAATCCGCTACATGGGCATCACCACTGAGAAGAGTGCCCCCGGTTACGAACCCCATGACGTAAACATCACCTTCGACAACCGCTATGGTGTATGCCGCGACAAAGCAGCGCTGCTCGCCACCATGCTCAGCGAGGCGGGCATCCCAGCCTTTCCCGTGATCATCATGGTCGGAGCCAAGCTCGACCCTGAGGTGCCCTCCGCCAGCTTCAATCATGCCATCACCGCGGCCCGCACCCAAGATGGCAAGTACCTGCTGATGGACAGCACCAACGAGAACACCGCGGACCTCATGCCGCAGTACCTCTACGACCGGAGTTATTTGGTGGCCACCCCGGAAGGAGAACCTCTCATGACTTCACCCATTTCCCCCGTCGAAGATAATATGTGCCTGGTCAATACTGAGGTGAAACTCGCCGACAACGGCAGCGCTACCGGCACCACCGTGGTTGATCTAACCGGCATCAATGACGTCACGTGTCGCGGCACCCTCGCCGAAGCGAAACCCGATGCCATCCGCCGCTCGTTTGAGGGTTCTGTCAAATCCATGCTGCCCGGCGCCACAATCACTCATTTCAAACTGCAACCCGAGGATATGCACGACTCGACGCGCAACCTCCGCATCACCATCGGCTGGTCTGCCCCCAATATTCTGGTGAGCGGCGATGATGTGGCGCAACTCGAATTGCCCTTCGTCGGCTGTGACTTTGGCATAGTCATGAAAATCATCGGTGAATCGTTGCAATTGGATGAACGCCGCTTTCCCCTGCAATTGGATCTAACCTGTGGCACGCGGGAGGATCTAACCATCAATCTGCCCCCTACCCTTGCCCAGCCCCTGTCCCTGCCCCAATACGAAAACACCGAGCACCGGGACTTCAGCCTTACCCAGACCGTCAGCGCGGAAACCGGCCTGTTGAAAGCCGCCATCGACATCCGTCTCAAATCACCCACAGTGAAACCCGCCGACTATCTCATCCTCAAACAGGCCATGGCCAAACTCCAAACCAACGTCCGCCAGCAGCCGGTATTTTTCCGCCACAGCACGGGGCCAGCGCCACGACTTGCCGCGGCGCCGGGCCCGACTCCCGCGCCTGCCACCGCAG
>JBAXCM010000177.1:0-8666 GCA_037141475.1 Verrucomicrobiota bacterium
GATGAAATGGCTTGGTATTCTAACAACAGTGGAAGCAAGAGTCATTTGGTGGGAACCAAGGCGGCAAACGCGTGGGGCCTGAATGACATGCATGGCAACGTCTGGGAGTGGTGCGCGGATTGGTATGGTGAATACCCCAAGGGTGCTGTGACTGATCCGACGGGTCCTTCCACTGGCTCGAATCGCGTCAACCGCGGCGGCTCTTGGGGTAGCGGCGGCTCGATCTGCCGCTCGGCCTACCGCTTCAGGGGCGCGCCTGTCTACCGGAGCTACGGCATTGGCTTCCGGGTGGCCGCAGTTCCGGGGGAGCAGGGGCCGGCGGGAGCGGCAGCGAGCGGCCCAGCCAGTGGCGCGGGAGCGAGGGACGAGCGGGCGGCGTTGGTGCCTGCTGCGGCAGTGGTGGATGTGGCCGGTGCGAAGGCAGGCGAGCGGCGTGAGGCTGACTTGGGAGGCGGGGTGAAGTTGGAATTGTGCGGCATTCCGGCGGGGACGTTTACGATGGGCGGCGGTGGTCCTGACGAGACGCCGCACCCAGTGACACTAACAAAACCGTTCTGGCTTGGGCGCATGGAGGTGTCGCAGGCGCAGTGGGAAGCCGTCACGGGAAAGAATCCTAGCAACTTTAAGGGCAAGAACCTTCCGGTGGAGACGGTGAGCTGGGATGATGCGTCTGGTTTCTGCCAGAAGCTGAACGCGAAGGGATTGTTGCCCGCCGGGTGGCGCTGGAAGCTGCCGACTGAGGCGCAATGGGAATATGCCTGCCGGGCGGGTACTACGGGAGACGATGCGGGCAATCTTGATGAAATGGCTTGGTATTCTAACAACAGTGGAAGCAAGAGTCATTTGGTGGGAACCAAGGCGGCAAACGCGTGGGGCCTGAATGACATGCATGGCAACGTCTGGGAGTGGTGCGCGGATTGGTATGGTGAATACCCCAAGGGTGCTGTGACTGATCCGACGGGTCCTTCCACTGGCTCGGATCGCGTGATCCGCGGCGGCTCTTGGAATAGCGACGGCACGAACTGCCGCTCGGCCTACCGCCTCTGGGACACGCCTGACGCCCGGAACCTCAGCATTGGCTTCCGGGTGGCCGCAGTTCCGGCGGGGCCATGAGCTAGCAGGAGCGAGTCTGAAGGAGCGGGGTGAGGGACGAACCCCGGCGACTGAAAGGCGAGCGGCATCAGGTGTGTATGGAGCGGTTACACGAGAACAACAGCCGCGCAGCGGCGGCGTTTTTTTAGCATAAAGTCATGGCCTATCAAACTTTCAAATTGCCAGTGGCGGCCTCGCCGGAACAGGCGGAAACCATCAACGCGTTTCTGCGCGGGCATTCGGTGGTGGTGGTGCGCAAGGAATGGGTGGCGGCAGGTGCCGAGTCATTTTGGGCGTTTTGCGTGGAGTATCACGAATTCGGCGCGGTACCGGCCTCCGGCGGGCGGGCCGGGGTTGTTGGGAAAGTGGACTACAAGGAAGTGCTGACGGCGGACCAATTTGCCATGTTCGCGGGCCTGCGGATTTTGCGCAAGAGTCTTGCGGATCGCGACGCGGTGCCGGTGTTCGCGGTGTTCACCAACGAGCAATTGGCGGAGATGGTGCGGCTGCCGGCCCGTACGGTAGCTGACCTGGCGAAGATCAATGGGATCGGTGAGGCCAGGCTGGCGAAATATGGCAAGGCGGTGCTGTCCGAGTTGGCCCGCCTGCCGCAGGACAAACCGAGCGATGCAGCGGGCGAACAACCTTTTTGAGCGCATTCCCTTGCGGGCCAACCTGCTGCTGGCCGTGGCGAAAGCCTTGCGCGGAAAACGCGGCAAACGGGACGCCCAGGCATGGGTGGCCGATTTGGACGCGAATCTGCAACGCCTGGCCGAGGAAATCCGCAGGGGTGAGTTGCGGGTGGGCGAGGCCCGGCAATTCATGATCCATGACCCGAAGGAGCGGCTCATCACGGCCCCATGCTTCGGCGAGCGAGTGTTGCATCACGCGGTGATGAACGTCTGCGAACCGGAATTCGAGCGGCGCTTGATTTTCCACACCTACGCCTGCCGCCGGGGCAAGGGCCAGTTTGCCGCGCTGGCAGCAGCCCGGAACTTCGCGGCCGCGAACGCCTGGTTTCTCAAGATGGACGTGCGAAAGTACTTCGACAGTATCCCCAAGGCGGCGATGCTGGAACGGCTCGGGCGGGTCTTTGCCGAACGCCGGGTGCTGGATTTATTCGCCCGCATGCTCCATGCGCACCGGCCCGGCGAACCGTGTGGCCTGCCCATCGGCAGCCTCATCTCCCAGCACTGCGCCAATCTCTATCTGGATGCGGTGGACCGGCTCGTCACCCAAGATCTCGGCATAGGTGCCTGCGTCCGCTACATGGACGACTTCATCGTGTGGGCGGCGGACAAGGCGACGCTCGCCGAGGTGCGCGAGGCGGTGCGCTCGCGGTTGGCGACTCTGGGACTGGCTTTCAAATGCGAGCCGCAACTCAACCGCACCGGCCACGGAATGAATTTCCTCGGGCACCGGGTGTTTGCCCGCCGCGTGATGCCCAATCACCGCAGCCAGACCCGCTTCCGGCGCAAGCTGCTGCGGATCGATGAAGCTGTCAGTACCGGCACCATGGGCGAGGCGGAGGCGCAGCGGAGCTTGAACGCGGTGTGCGCATTTGTCAGCCATTTCGGGCTTGCTGCTTGGCGGCGGCGGGTCATGCTTGCCTCTGGGCGCGGGCTATAGGCTCGAATCGCGTGAACCGCGGCGGCTCTTGGAATAACGACGGCACGAACTGCCGCTCGGCCAACCGCAACAGGAACACGCCTGACAACCGGAACAACAACATTGGCTTCCGGGTGGCCGCAGCTCCCGCGGGCATGGGATGGATTTCCCGCCCCGCCGGAACCGGCCTGCGCCCGGTCCTGGCACCGCAAGGTGGCAGGCAAACCTGCGACAAGCGCCGCCGGACCTTGGTAGGGCAAACGGGCGGAGTCCCGGCCCGAAGAGTACCGGCGGCGCGGAGGCACGGGGCGCATTTGTGCTTTTTCGAGCAAACCGGTTGACGGTGGCCGCCACTGAATCTACCATTGCGCCATGAGTATTACCCTTGACAAGGCCGGACGCTTGGTGCTTCCGAAGTCGATCCGGGATCGGTTCAATCTGGTTTCAGGGGCGGAACTGGAAGTGGAATTGGAGGCGGATGGAGTGCGTTTGCGGGTGCTTGACGGGGGCGGCTCGTTGCGTCGCAAGCGGGGAATTATGGTTCATCACGGCAGCCAAGTGATTCAGCTAGACGTGGCGGAGTTCATCTGCGGTGAACGGGAATCACGGGTACACCAAGTGGCGGCAGCGGGAACCATCACGCGATGAAGGTATGCTTTGACACTTCGGTACTGGTCGCAGCGGTGGTCGATCAACTCGCAAACCATGAGGCCGCCTGCGCCTGTTTTGTCCAGTATTCCCAAGGCAAACACCGCGGGTGCTGCTCGACTCATTCCTTGGCCGAATGCTACGCAACCCTCACCGCGTTGCCATTGCCAAAAAGGATCCAAGCCGCCGAGGCACGCATCCTCATCGAGGAGAATTTCATCAAACGCTTGACGATTCTGGAGCTGACCCAAGCCGATTACGCCACCGCCATCACTCGCTGCAGCCAACTGGGACTGGTGAGTGGCGTGGTCTACGACGCCCTGCACCTGGTTGCTGCGGAAAGGGCGAATTGTCAACGAATCTATACCTACAATCTTATGCATTTCAATCGCCTGCAACCCCACAGGATCACCGTGACCGCGCCTTGAACAGTGAGCTGAGCACATCCAAACAATCGATCTCGGAAAAATTGATAATCGGTGTTGTATTGGAGATGATCAGTGGTTTTTTCCAGGCCGTACGATTGGTCAAATCCTGCTCATAGTCCGTCTGCGTCAAGGGCTGACGATGCCCTCGTTCTCCGAGCATGAATTGAAACTCGGCCTTGTCCATGCCTGCCATTCGGCAAGCCGCGGCGCCGGAAATGATGCCGTCCGAAAACAACGCCGCAGCCAAACGCCGCCGCAGTTCGGTTTCGATTTCAAACGGGGGTATCCGCGCGCCAATCAAGGACTCCCCCGGAAGTTTCAGTAAAACATCCTGCATAGGTCCTGTTCTAGGCCAACCCGATGATCCGGCAACCTTAAAGTCCCCGGCAATTGCACGATAAAACTCGGCATTTTTCTCCTTGGCATGACTTGACGGCTGGCTATTGTCCGGCCCGAGGCCGTTGCATCGGGCTTTCTGAGCATGACTCATTCCCCATTTACTTCACCTTCCTTGTTAGGATGAACGGTCAGCCGCCGCGCAAAGTATATCCTGGCCATGCCGATTACGATTTGGCGGTGGATCATCTGCACCGCTTCGTCTTCGATGAGGTTCTGAAAGTTGGGAAGCCCCAGCGGCGGGGTGACGGCGGGCCACTCTATTATCTGGGCGGGTTTGCCAAGGCTTACGTCATCGAGTGCTCCGGCAAGACTTATGCCTTGCGCGTCTGGTTATCAGATATCGGCGATGCGGCCAACCGATACGCCGCCGTCAGCCAATACTGCAGCCGGGTGCAACAGCCCTTTTTTGTTGAGGACTTTAGCTATGTGCCTAACGGCATCCTGGTCAACAATCATCGATTCCCTCTGCTGCGCATGGAGTGGGCGAAGGGGCAGTCGCTGGGGGAATTCATCGGCGGATACCTAAGCGACGGGGCCTTGCTGCGCAGGGCGGCAAACGATTTTCTGGCGATGGTGCGCGTCCTGCACGAACAAGGCGTGGCGCACGGCGATTTGCAGAGCGACAACATGCTGGTGAGCCGGGCCACAGACGGGGCGGTCAGCTTCAAGCTCATCGACTAGGACACGCTCATGGTGCCGGCGCTGGCGGGCTGGGCGATCACCAGCACGGGGCTGCCCTGCTACCAGCACCCGCGCCGTGGCGAGTCCGGCCTTGCCACCGTGCGCGACGATTATTTTTCCGAGTTGGTGATATACCTAAGCCTGCTGGCCGTGGCGGAAAACCCGAACCTGTGGCGGCAGCACCCGGCTCCGCCGCTCCGGCGCGACAAGGAGTTGCTTTTCGTGCCCGAGGATTTCATCGCCCCAAACCTTCGCTCTCGGCGGCGGGCGGCAACTTGCAGTGAGGTATGTGCCTGCCGGGACTTTCACCATGGGCGGCTCCGGCTCTGACGAAACGCCCCACAGTGTCACACTGAGCAGCCCGTATTGGATGGGTGAAACCGAGGTGACGCAGGGGCAGTGGCAGGCGCTGATGGGCAAGAATCTGAGCCACTTCAACGGCGATCCGAACCTGCCGGTGGAGCAAGTGAGTTGGGACGACGCGCAGGAATACGTGGCAGCCTTGAACGCCTGTGCCGCCCTGCAAAACGGCTGGCGTTGGACCCTGCCGACGGAGGCTCAGTGGGAATACGCTTGCCGGGGCGGGACGGTCGGGGACTATGCCGGAGACTTGGATGAAATGGCTTGGTATTCTAACAACAGTGGAAGCAAGAGTCATTTGGTGGGAACCAAGGCGGCAAACGCGTGGGGCCTGAATGACATGCATGGCAACGTCTGGGAGTGGTGCGCGGATTGGTATGGTGATTACCCCAGGGATATGGCAATCACCGATATACCGTTTTGCCAAATGAATCGGGATTTTTTGATTCTGAAAAACTTTGCGCCTTTGGTGCGAGAAAACTCTTAACCAGGATGAATGGATTGGCAGTGAGGCAGCCGTTGTGAAAGGTGCCGGGGTATAAAGATTGCCTCGCGCAAAGGCGCAAAGGAAGATGGGATGAATGGTAAATTAGCAGATTCTTGATCCCCCAAGGGTGCTGTGACTGATCCGACGGGTCCTTCCACTGGCTCGAATCGCGTGGGCCGCGGCGGCTCTTGGCGCAACGGCGGCTCGAACTGCCGCTCGGCCAACCGCAACAGGAACACGCCTGACAACCGGAACAACAACATTGGCTTCCGGGTGGCCGCAGCTCCCGCGGGCATGGGATGGATTTCCCGCCCCGCCGGAACCGGCCTGCGCCCGGTCCTGGCACCGCAAGGTGGCAGGCAAACCTGCGACAAGCGCCGCCGGACCTTGGTAGGGCAAACGGGCGGAGTCCCGGCCCGAAGAGTACCGGCGGCGCGGAGGCACGGGGCGCATTTGTGCTTTTTCGAGCAAACCGGTTGACGGTGGCCGCCACTGAATCTACCATTGCGCCATGAGTATTACCCTTGACAAGGCCGGACGCTTGGTGCTTCCGAAGTCGATCCGGGATCGGTTCAATCTGGTTTCAGGGGCGGAACTGGAAGTGGAATTGGAGGCGGATGGAGTGCGTTTGCGGGTGCTTGACGGGGGCGGCTCGTTGCGTCGCAAGCGGGGAATTATGGTTCATCACGGCAGCCAAGTGATTCAGCTAGACGTGGCGGAGTTCATCTGCGGTGAACGGGAATCACGGGTACACCAAGTGGCGGCAGCGGGAACCATCACGCGATGAAGGTATGCTTTGACACTTCGGTACTGGTCGCAGCGGTGGTCGATCAACTCGCAAACCATGAGGCCGCCTGCGCCTGTTTTGTCCAGTATTCCCAAGGCAAACACCGCGGGTGCTGCTCGACTCATTCCTTGGCCGAATGCTACGCAACCCTCACCGCGTTGCCATTGCCAAAAAGGATCCAAGCCGCCGAGGCACGCATCCTCATCGAGGAGAATTTCATCAAACGCTTGACGATTCTGGAGCTGACCCAAGCCGATTACGCCACCGCCATCACTCGCTGCAGCCAACTGGGACTGGTGAGTGGCGTGGTCTACGACGCCCTGCACCTGGTTGCTGCGGAAAGGGCGAATTGTCAACGAATCTATACCTACAATCTTATGCATTTCAATCGCCTGCAACCCCACAGGATCACCGTGACCGCGCCTTGAACAGTGAGCTGAGCACATCCAAACAATCGATCTCGGAAAAATTGATAATCGGTGTTGTATTGGAGATGATCAGTGGTTTTTTCCAGGCCGTACGATTGGTCAAATCCTGCTCATAGTCCGTCTGCGTCAAGGGCTGACGATGCCCTCGTTCTCCGAGCATGAATTGAAACTCGGCCTTGTCCATGCCTGCCATTCGGCAAGCCGCGGCGCCGGAAATGATGCCGTCCGAAAACAACGCCGCAGCCAAACGCCGCCGCAGTTCGGTTTCGATTTCAAACGGGGGTATCCGCGCGCCAATCAAGGACTCCCCCGGAAGTTTCAGTAAAACATCCTGCATAGGTCCTGTTCTAGGCCAACCCGATGATCCGGCAACCTTAAAGTCCCCGGCAATTGCACGATAAAACTCGGCATTTTTCTCCTTGGCATGACTTGACGGCTGGCTATTGTCCGGCCCGAGGCCGTTGCATCGGGCTTTCTGAGCATGACTCATTCCCCATTTACTTCACCTTCCTTGTTAGGATGAACGGTCAGCCGCCGCGCAAAGTATATCCTGGCCATGCCGATTACGATTTGGCGGTGGATCATCTGCACCGCTTCGTCTTCGATGAGGTTCTGAAAGTTGGGAAGCCCCAGCGGCGGGGTGACGGCGGGCCACTCTATTATCTGGGCGGGTTTGCCAAGGCTTACGTCATCGAGTGCTCCGGCAAGACTTATGCCTTGCGCGTCTGGTTATCAGATATCGGCGATGCGGCCAACCGATACGCCGCCGTCAGCCAATACTGCAGCCGGGTGCAACAGCCCTTTTTTGTTGAGGACTTTAGCTATGTGCCTAACGGCATCCTGGTCAACAATCATCGATTCCCTCTGCTGCGCATGGAGTGGGCGAAGGGGCAGTCGCTGGGGGAATTCATCGGCGGATACCTAAGCGACGGGGCCTTGCTGCGCAGGGCGGCAAACGATTTTCTGGCGATGGTGCGCGTCCTGCACGAACAAGGCGTGGCGCACGGCGATTTGCAGAGCGACAACATGCTGGTGAGCCGGGCCACAGACGGGGCGGTCAGCTTCAAGCTCATCGACTAGGACACGCTCATGGTGCCGGCGCTGGCGGGCTGGGCGATCACCAGCACGGGGCTGCCCTGCTACCAGCACCCGCGCCGTGGCGAGTCCGGCCTTGCCACCGTGCGCGACGATTATTTTTCCGAGTTGGTGATATACCTAAGCCTGCTGGCCGTGGCGGAAAACCCGAACCTGTGGCGGCAGCACCCGGCTCCGCCGCTCCGGCGCGACAAGGAGTTGCTTTTCGTGCCCGAGGATTTCATCGCCCCAAACCTTCGCTCTCGGCGGCGGGCGGCAACTTGCAGTGAGGTATGTGCCTGCCGGGACTTTCACCATGGGCGGCTCCGGCTCTGACGAAACGCCCCACAGTGTCACACTGAGCAGCCCGTATTGGATGGGTGAAACCGAGGTGACGCAGGGGCAGTGGCAGGCGCTGATGGGCAAGAATCTGAGCCACTTCAACGGCGATCCGAACCTGCCGGTGGAGCAAGTGAGTTGGGACGACGCGCAGGAATACGTGGCAGCCTTGAACGCCTGTGCCGCCCTGCAAAACGGCTGGCGTTGGACCCTGCCGACGGAGGCTCAGTGGGAATACGCTTGCCGGGGCGGGACGGTCGGGGACTATGCCGGAGACTTGGATGAAATGGCTTGGTATTCTAACAACAGTGGAAGCAAGAGTCATTTGGTGGGAA
>JBAXCM010000178.1:0-8664 GCA_037141475.1 Verrucomicrobiota bacterium
CTCCCAGCGCCCCTTGGGCCATCTCGATCCAGCCCATCGGGATTCTAGCAAAACTAAAGATCGACCAGAACACCGCCAGCAGGATCATTAAAAAACAAACCCAGCCCCACAACGGGTGCAGCAACAGGCCGTCCGCCCGGTCTGAAAACGTCCACTGATGCACTGCAGAGCGCCGCGCAGCCAGTGCGCATAATCGGCTGATGTGGGCGCGCCGCGCCGCTTCGGGCTCCACTCCGGGCGTGAGCCAGGTGGCTGAAGCGGCATGCGGCAACGGGAAACGCAGCGCTTGTTTAAGCTCAATGACCCCCTTGCCTGCGCTGGCCTGCATGGGCACCACCGGGATGCCGAGTTCGGAGGTGAGTTTTGCCGGATCGAGGCGCAATCCCGAGCGCTCCGCCACGTCGATCATATTGAGTGCCAGCACACAGGGCAGGCCGAGTTCCACGACCTGCAGGGCGAGTTGCAGATGGCGCTCCAAGTTTGAGGCATCCACCACACACACCACCAAATCAGGCGCGGCTTCGTCCGGCAGCCGGCCGGCCAGCGCATCCACCGCCACCTGTTCGTCAAGTGAACCGGCCCGCAGTGAGTAGCAGCCCGGCAGGTCAAGGACCCGCATTTTGCGTCCGTGAGGCGTGAAAAACGTTCCCGATTTCACATCCACCGTCACACCGGAGTAATTGCCAACCCGCTGGTTGCTACCGGTCAGCGCGTTAAACAGAGTCGTCTTGCCGGCATTCGGATTGCCGATCAGCGCAATCGTCGCAGCTACTTCGGGGGTCGAGAGCATCGCTGTGGGAGGGGCTCGATTTCAACTCGCCGCCCTCACCAACACATGCTCGGCTAGTTCCCGGCTGATCGCCAGCCGGGTGCCGCACACCGAACAGATGAGATTCCGCCCGCCGACGAGTTTTCGCACTTGGCTTTGCTCGCAAAACCCTAGCTCCCGCAAGCGCTCGCATGCCGACCCGCTCAATACTTCAACCTGCAAATCACAGCCGACTCCGGCCTGATTCAGGGTCATCGCTTGGCTGGTTTCAGGGACATTTGGGGCTGCAAACTTCACGCCCGAACTCTCGGCTAATTGAGAATCGATTGCAACAACAAACTTTAAAAACTTCAAAATCCACGAAGTTCCCTGTTTGTTGATGATTTGTGGGCGAGTCCGGTTGGACTGCTGACCGTGCGGTAGCTCGAGGCGGGACAGCCTTGGACGCGGGTGGGGAATCGCCGGAACGGATGCGACGGGCGACCCCGATACTCCAACCTGCCATTTCTTGACACGGTGCCATGGTTGGCTAGTTTCGTCTGCGAGAGTCCGGCATGAAATCCACGACAAAATTGCAACCGCTTCGGGCACCCGGCGCCCGCTGTTTGGTGGTTTCGGATTTGCATCTGTACGCGCGGCGTTCCGAGGGATAGGCGCGATCTGCTTCTTTGCGAGACGGATTGCGGGCGCTGGATGTATTGATACTCAACGGGGATAGGAAGGCTTTCGTCCGTTGCAACGCGAGATCATGGAAAAGTCGCTGGCCGGGCTCGATGTGCTGGCGATATTGCCTAATGGAGCCAGCAAATCCCTGTGTTTCCAGCTTCAATCGCCCCAACCTCGGCTATTTAAACTCCAGCCCGGACATGTATCAGACGCTGAGTCTTTCTTCCATGGGTCGGGACGCGCTAGGCAGCGCCTAAAATGAAGAGTGAGGGGACTCTCAACTCATCTTCGCTAGAAACCCTCCGGCTCTTCCAAAGCGGCAAAAACCCGCAGGAAATCGCCTCTTTGCGAGCACTCTCGCCTGCCTAAGGCTGTCATCGGATGGGCCGTTGGCCCGGAAATCCAAACCTGGAAAAATGTGCCAAATGAATTTCCTCCAAGATCAGGAACTGTGAACCGACCTCCGCGCAGCCCTGAAGGAGGAAACTTGATCTAGGAGGCTGGCCAGAGGTGTCTGGAAAATGTCTGAACTCCGCAGCTCTAGCCGCACCCTTGAGTCGCAATTGCGTCATTCGACGGTGACGCTCTTGGCGAGGTTGCGAGGCTGGTCAATTTCACAACCTCGGAGGCGGGCGACGTGATAGGCGAAGATTTGGAGGGCGACCACCGCAGGAATGGTGGCCACAAGAGGGTGGCAGCGGGGGATGAAAATAGCGTCGTGCATCCGTTCGGCAGTGGCGTAGTCACCTTCGGTAACGAGCCCGAGCACCTTGGCACCGCGGGCACAGCATTCCTCGATGTTGCCGAGCATCTTGTCTTTTCCGGGGACATCACAGGCGATCGCAATGACCGGGGTTCCCTCTTGCAGCAGGGCGATCGGTCCGTGTTTCAGTTCGGCGGCATGATAACCCTCCGCATGAATATAGGAAATTTCCTTGAGCTTGAGTGCCCCTTCAAGGGCCACTGGAAACATCGGTCCCCGGCCGATGAAAAACGCGTGCTCGTTGTTCGTGTATTCGACGGCAATCTTGCCGATGCGCTCGCTTTGCTGGACAACCTTGGCGACCAGAGCGGGCAACGCCTCGATTTCGCGGGCGAAGCGGATGCCGTCCTCACGGGAGAAGCGGCGGCCACGGCCGAGCTTGAGTGCCATCATCAACAACACGGCAACCTGGCAGGTGAACGCCTTGGTCGAGGCCACGGAAATTTCGGGTCCGGCGTGCAGATAGACGCCTCGCCCGGTTTCGCGGGCAATGGTCGAGCCTATGACATTGCATAGGCTCATCACAAAGGCACCCTTTTGATTGGCCTCGCGAACTGCGGCGAGGGTGTCCGCAGTTTCGCCGGATTGGGAAATGGCGATGACCATATCGCGGCTGCCGAGGATGGGATTGCGATAGCGGAATTCCGCTGCTTGCTGGACTTCCGAGTGGATGTCGGCCATGTCTTCGAAGGCGTATTCACCGACGAGTCCGGCGTGCAGTGAGGTGCCGCAACCCAGTAATACCACCCGGTCAATCTCCGCCAAATCGCGCGGCGATGTGCCCATGCCGGCGAGCACCGAGGTGCCCAGATTGAAGTCGAGCCGACCGCGGATGGCATTGCCCAGCGCGTCGGGTTGCTCATGGATCTCCTTGAGCATGTAGTGCTCAAAGCCGCCCTTTTCGGTCGCCGCCACGTCAATGCCAAGCTCGGCAATTTCGCGGGTGACCGGTATGTTGTGGAGGTCGCGCACATCGACGGAATCGGCGGTGACAATGGCGATGTCATCGTCATTCAGGTAGATCACGCGCTGGGTGTGGGCCAGGATCGCCGAGGCGTCTGAAGCAACAATCGTTTCGCCGTCACCCACACCGATCACAATCGGGCTGCCACGCCGTGCGGTGATGATCCGATCGGGCTGGTGGGCGGAGAGCACGGCGATGCCGAAGGTGCCGACCACCTGATGGAGAGCATCGCACACGGCTTGGAAAATGTCCCCCTTGTCGCACTCGCCGATCAGGTGGGCTAGCACTTCGGTGTCCGTTTCGGAATAAAAAAAGTGTCCTCGGCCTTCAAGTCGTGATCGCAGCGAGCGGTAGTTTTCGATGATTCCGTTGTGAACGAGGGCAATATTGCCGCTCTTGTCCAGATGCGGGTGGGCATTGATCTCGGTGGGCGGCCCGTGGGTCGCCCACCGAGTGTGGGCAATGCCGATACTAGCGCGTTGAAAAAGTTCTGGTGACCACTCTGCGTGCGCCTTGTCACTGAGTCGGGCGACCTTGCCCGGTGCACGGCTCACCAACACCCGCTCGTCGTCGAGAACGGCAATGCCTGCCGAGTCGTAGCCGCGATATTCCAGCCGCCGCAAGCCGTTGATGAGCACGGTGGGAGCGTCTGCTTTGCCAATGTATCCGACGATTCCGCACATAATGTAATAATAAGGGTGAGTGGTGGTTTGTAGAGAAGCGCAAGGCCAGCACTTAGCAAGGCTCATGCCAAAAATAACGGCGTTTTGGATCCATGGGAAAACATTCGAGTTGCGAGGCGCGAATGATTCCACGATCAAATGGGCTCGCCTTTGAGACGTTGACAAAGGCCATGGCTGAAAGGAAAAACGCCGACCAATCGAAAAGACGACGCAGATATGCACCTGTTCCATCTCGCCCGCAAGTCCGAATTCGTCAATTCATCAGGATCTCCAACCAATCTTGGTGTCAGCGATTCCAAAATGGAAAAAGCTGAGCCTCGGCAAGTCCTTTGATTTAGGCTCAGATATCCTGATCCGCAGGGAAAGCAGGTGATCCTAGCTGCGTGAATTTCAGGCGCATGGGGGGGGGCCGGAGTAGGTCGTTTCGGTCGTCCCCCAAAGTTGTCCCCCGGACGCATTCTTGGAAAAGTGCGATCTGGCAGCTCGTTGGTGAGGGATCACCGGGGGGCCAAAATCGTTCGACGCGGCCGTTTAGTGGCGACGGAACGGGCTGCGCAATGCGCTTGCGGCAACGCTGGGGACCAGATCAGGTCAAAGCGGATACTCTGCAGCCGAATCTCCAACCGGGCGCTCGGGAGACTTTTAGATTGGTGATTGCGTCATCCATGTCACCACAGCTCTAGGAGAGGTTCTTCTCCAAAAGTGTCTCGATAATCTCGACCGTGGCCTACGCCCTTATCATGGCATGAACTCTGCGACTCGGTGCCAATGCCACTTCTTGGCAGGCCTGTTTGGTGAGCACGGCTAACAGTGGGAAACCACAGTCTAACTCGATGCGCACTAACGGGCCATCGGGTGCCAGGCTCCGAACGACGCCGGACAGGCGGTTGCGGGCACTGGGGTGTGCAGCGGGCCCGGCGCTGAGCATCACATCTTCGGCGCCATGTAGTTGATTGAACGATGGCACATGACGACGTTCAAATCCGCCTGATGGCAACTGGCGATTTCGTCATAAGTGACGCCACCGCTGAGGGTTGCCAGCACGCTGATGCCACATTTGCGCAGCAGGGTGTCGATTTCCCAGGCGTCGCCACCGATGTTATATTCACCGAGGACGTTGATGCTGAGTTCCTCGTTTGATTGGCGGCAAACACTGTGAATGTCATCGCCGATGAGACCAACCGGGCAGGTGGAGTAAACCGAGATGGCCTTGGGCTTCAACAGGGCGTAGGCCTCCCGGATCGCTTCTGCCATCCGCTTTTCACCTCCAAAAACAATGTGATCCTCCTGCATCCCTGTCGTCATGCAGTATTGCAGGAAGTTCACGCAACCGACGACCCTGACTTTGCGGCCCATTTCTGCCAGTCCCGCGACGGTATTTTGGGTGGTGGTCACACTTCCCGATGCCACCCTTGCCGCAAATTGCAATGTTTCTCATGCTGGTGTTAGTATGTGTTGTTAGTCGCTGAGCGCTCGCCTCCGTCAGGGGAAAACCTTGCCCGCCAATTCCTTTGCAGACGGCGTGCCAGAATCGGGAGACCTGGAGAAATTGCAGGTGTTAGGCGTGTATATCGTTGATATGCAATGTGTATGGACTTTCTAATAGGAGCCGTGGCGGGGCGCTGAGCACGGTGAGAATCCTACAGGAATGTAGGATTGGGGGGATTTGACCGACGCTGTCGTAGGCTCATTACTCAGCGTTTAACCCCGCTTCCGATAACGGAGTGAACAAGTCCGATTCCTCAACTGTCGGCTGTTAACTGAAGCGCAATATCTAATAAATGCGAAATGCGAGGACTGACCCCATCGGCCGATGGGGTCAGTCCTCGCATGGTAACATTTGAGCCTACACGGGCTTGAGGCGCTTTGAGGTCGAATACAGAGGTCCGAGGTTTGGACGAGTCGGCAACGAGTTAGACAGGCGGGGACGAGTGCGCGGCAGGGAATAAGCCCAGGGATTTAGCCCTTGCCAAGTGGCACCGCTGGCACCGCTGTCGTGATTGATTAGGCGGGTTGGGTCTTCGGCACGGGTGGCGTTGGTCATGCGTTTCACGAGGATCCGCGATGTGTCTGATGGGATTTCTGGAGTGCCCTGGGCCATTTTCATGCCCCAGTCTTCATTGAACACAACCCACATGACGATGCAGGGATGGTTGATGCGGCCGCGAATCATGCGACGAAGTTCCAACTCAAACTGATCGTGGCGTTCAGCGCTAGATATACCTTCAAACATCCGCGTGTTGGATAGGCCATGGGCGCAAGGAATGTCCTGCCACTCTAACACGCCGAGTTTATCCGCCCAGTAGTACCAGCGATCGGGTTCAACTTTGATATGCTTGCGGGTCATATTGAAGCCATGGGCCCGTGTCATCTCAAGTTCAAAGCGAAGAGCTTCGTCGCTCGGCGCGGTGTAGATGCCATCGGGCCAGAATCCTTGGTCCAATAGACCGTTGTGAAACACAAACTGGTTGTTGGGCAGCATGCGCGTTAGACCCTTGGCGTCAGGACCGATGCTAATTTTTCGCATGCCGCAGTAGCTGGTGACCACGTCGGAGGTGACGCTTCGTTCATCAACGGGTGGTTTCAGACCTCAAAGAATTCTTAGGCATTCACGTGAGGCCGCGGATACTGCATGAAGAAGGGGAAATTTTGAGGATTGCAGGATTGCACGAGAAAGTCGATGGTCGGCGGCGAGTGCAGCGTGATTGATGGAGACGGCGGCGGTACGATTGGCGATATCCATTTTCCGTTATAGTCTCCAATCCCGGCCACCGTTGCCTCCAGAAATCTTTGTCAGGCTTTAAAAACGACAGGCGCGCTTAAGCTTAATAGTTATTACGGAGCGATCGCCAATCGGCAGTAGCGTCTGGCTCCATTGACCGGGAGGGTGTAGGAGACCGAGCCAAGGGTATTGCTTAGATTGGCGTCACCCACTGGAACTTGGACCCAGTCGGTGAGGTTTACCGAGGTTTCGACCCAGAATGTGCTGCCGTACTCGGAACTGGGAACGTTATGTCCGTTGGCCCATGTTACCTTGTGGTTCGCGTCCAGACCAGGACTTGTGATGCGACCCGCATTCCGTATGAAATAGGCAATGCCATTTTGTACGCCGTCATGATTGGAATCAGCGTTGGCCGGACCGCTCACGCCGTTGGCCAGAGCCCAGTTGGAGTAATTGGACAAATGGAGTGCCGTATTCCATGCCTGTGCCATGTGCTGGTAGCCGAGCGCGTTGGGATGCAGGCCATCTGACAAATCAGTGCTGATATTCATGCCTTCATACATGGGGACGTATGCCGCATTGTGGCCAAGCGCTTGGTGACTGGCGACGATGCCCGGAATGGTGGCGTTGAAGGCCTGGACGTCGGGGTCGTGACCGACCATGGGAATGATTGAGGCGACGAATAGTTTCACGTTAGGTCGGTAACCATAGATATGGCTGATCAGGGTATTTAGACGGTTGGGTGCATTGACCATGTCATAGCCAAGGTTGATATCATTGCTGCCAATCATCAGCAGGATCTTATCAGGGGCTACCGCACTAGGCCCGATCCATCCCGCCAGATTCTCATCGAGGCCGCTGCGCCCACCGCCTGCGGCAATGACGTAGCCGCTGTGGCCCTCGTGATGCGTTTGGCCAGCGGTGCTGAGCAACGAGGTCGAGTTGTCGGTTAATGAACCCACGAAGATGAAGGTGTCACCCCGGTTGCTCAAAAGCGTGTACAACGGGTCACGATATCCGCCGGTGACCGGCACACCGAGTGTGATCGAGTCGCCCATGGGCATAATCGCGCCCAAGGCGTTCAATGGCGGCTGGGTGGTGACAGTGAACGCCGCGCTGTTCGCTGGCGTGAGGTTGTCCCCTGAGGTTCTTGTTGCGGTTAGAGCTACACCTGTTTCCGCCTTGCTGTAAGTGATTCCGGTGATTGTGGCCGAGCTTGTGCCTGAGGTGATGCTGCCGTTAACTGATCCGCCCAAACTTCCTGTGCCCGTCTTTACGCTCAATCTCACTGCCGTGGTGGCAATCACTGGCTGGGGGCTGCCATTGGCATCGATTGACTGCACCACCACAGTGAAGGCCGTGCCGACGTACAGATTGGACCCGCCGTTAACCGTTGGGATTGCCAGTTGTGTCGGCGGAACGGGGGCGGCGGTGGCGTATTTGAAGGTCGGGCCCAAGTAACGAACTGCGCTGGAGTTATTGATTTGCCAGCTAGCTGGAGCGGTGGCAGGCAATGGACCCGCCGCCCCGGAAAAGGCAACGCCATTGGTCCAAGTGATCCCGGCTCCCATGGTCGCCGTGGGGAGACCACCCGGGCCGATGAAATCCTCACCGTTTTGTGTGCTCATGATCACGTAGTTACCGGCAGGCAACACCACAGAACTCACCACAGCATAACGGGCAGGGCAAATGCCGCTTGCCTCCGCTGGACTGGTGTTCTGCACGGAGGCTGAGACGAGCTGGGCACCACCTCCACCTGCGATTTTTTGATAGATGGCCACCGTGTTAGTTTGAGGGTTTGTGTTCGGATCGAATTGCCCAAGCGCGGTGACCGTGATGGGCTGACTGAGGGTGAATTCCCAGCCGACGGAGTATGCGGAGCCGTTGCCGATGCTGCCACCGTTAGTGGTTACATCCAGTGCATGGAACGTCCCGGGCGGATTCACGGTGCTGGGCACTGTGGCAACATTCTGGGGTGTGGCACCGATGCTGGAGCAGGATATATTTCCTGAATACGTGCCGAGAGCGGCGCTAGCGGCTAGACGCACATAGATGGTGGTGCTCGCGATTGTGCCGCCTGACCCGACGGTGATGGAG
>JBAXCM010000179.1:0-8606 GCA_037141475.1 Verrucomicrobiota bacterium
CAGATAGATATGACGTGGCGCAGACGAACTCACGATTCCCCCTCGATCAAGGAATCGAAGTCCTGTCGGCGCCTGATGATTCTGGCAGCGCTGCCCTCCACCAGCACCTCGGCGGGCAGCGGACGGGAATTGTAGTTAGAAGCCATCGCAAACCCATAGGCTCCAGCGGACATCAAGGCCACGCACTCGCCAGGTTGAAAATCCGGCAATTCCCGGTTTTGACAGAAAAAGTCGCCGCTCTCGCAGATCGGGCCGACCACGTCCACCACCACCCGTTCGTCACTAACAGGCTCGGTGAGCGGCACAATTTCGTGATGTCCCTCGTAAAGCGCCGGCCTGATCAGATCGTTCATGCCGGCATCGACAATCTTGAAGGTCTTGGCCATGCCCTTTTTCTCATAAAGACAGCGAGTGAGCAACACCCCGGCGTTGCCCACAATATAGCGCCCCGGTTCTAACAAAATTTTAAGCCCCAGATCCTTCAGCCGGGGCACCAGTTCCTGGCCATAGCGCTCAATGGTCAGCGGTGCATCGCTGCCCTCCCGCTGCTGCCACCACTCGGGTGCCCCGGATTCAAGCGAGTTGTGATAGACAATGCCGATGCCTCCGCCAATCGACCAAAACTCGATCCCATGGCGTTGTTTGAGCTGGCGCACCAGTGGCGTGACTTTTTCCACCGCCTCGATAAACGGGGCAATCGAGGTAAGCTGTGAGCCGATGTGCATTTGCAGCCCACGAAGCCGGATGTGGGGCAGTTCATTGGACGTGCGTTCGTAGAGGTCAACAATGGCCTCGAAATCCACTCCAAACTTGTTCTCCGATTTGCCGGTTGAGATATATTTGTGGGTTTTGGCATCGACGTTAGGGTTGACGCGAACGGCCGCCGGAGCGATCAATCCCAGCTCACCGGCCACCTGGTTCAGGTAGCGCAATTCCTCCTCACTCTCGACGTTGAATGAGTAAATCCCCTCTTTGAGCGCATAGATGATTTCAGCGCGGGTCTTGCCGACCCCTGCAAACGTGCAATGCGCCGGATCCCCGCCAGCCTTGATCACCCGGAACAATTCGCCGCCAGACACAATGTCGAAGCCTGCCCCCTGCGCCGCCAAAAGCCGCAGCACCGACAGATTGGAATTGGCCTTCACCGCATAGGCAATTTCATGCGGCACCCCGCTCAGAGCCTCATCGAGCCGTCTGAAATGATCCGTGATCGTGCCCCCCGAATAAACGTAGAGCGGCGTGCCGTAGGTGGCGGCCAATGAGCTTAGATCGACTTCTTCGCAGTGAAGCGAACCGCTTTTGTAGGAAAATCCGTGCATCGCGCCACCGACTTAGTCACAGAAACGTCACAGGTAAAGCCTGGATATGCCACGAGTCTCAGCTGCCAAGGCGGTTTTTGCACGGGGGTCCGCCACGCGGCTTAATTATTCTTCTGGCGGCAGAGCGCACATCGATTGATGAGTTCCTCCAGTTGATTGAATCGTGTTCCCCGGGACCTTACCTCGAAATGTTCTCCCGAGGGGTTCGGAACGACTGGACTGTTTGGGGCAATCACGCTGATGAGAGGTATGCGCCCGACTGGGCAACCTACAAGAATCACTCGCGTGCCGTGGCCAAACTCCGGGTTTCTTCCAACTCGATAGCAACACGAACCCATGGAAGAATCCTATAGCTACAAGCAATACTGCCCCGCCAGCATCCTCGGAAGATTTGATTGATGTGGGCGTGATCATTACCAGAAACCTGGAGGATTCGCGAGAAGTCGGACTGTCAGCCCGTGCAAAATTCGGCCACGACTTCCCGTAGCGTGTTTTTCGGCTTTGCTGATTGGGATTTCCTGGTCAAACTTTCCGCATGCCCGGCGCTGTCGAAACCGATCCCCGATTCAGTGAGTTCATCCTGCTCCAAGCGCAGAATGCCGGGCTGTTTCTAGGCCAAATCCCCCATCCCGTCAGCGGCCAGCCGCAAATTAACCTGCGGGCCGCCCAGTCCGTGCTAGACTCACTCGAAATGCTCGTCGCCAAGACCCGCGGCAATCTGACCCCGCCGGAAGCCAAGCTGCTCAGCGCTGCGCTCACCCATTTGCGCCCGCTTTACGCCCAAGCGGCCGACCAAAACAGCAACAACTCCTAACCGATCCCCAGCATGTCCTTCGATCCCTTCAACATCGGCCAAGTGCCCGTCGGCGGCCCGGTGCCATTTTTCATTCTCGGTCCCTGTGCCTTGGAAAGCGAGGCATTTGCATGGGAGATGGCCCGCTCGCTCAAGGAGATTGCCGAGCGCACCAGCATCCATTTCCTGTTTAAAGCGTCCTTTGACAAAGCCAACCGGACGGCCGTCGGCTCGTTCCGGGGGCCGGGTCCGCGCGAAGGGTGCCGGATCCTCGGCGAGATCGCCAAAGAACTCGGCGTGCCCGTCACCACTGACATCCACACCGCTGAGCAGGCGGAAATCGCCGCGGAACACGTTGATTTGCTGCAAATCCCTTCATTTCTGTGCCGCCAGACGGATTTGCTCGAAGCCGCCGCCAAGACTGGTCGCGCCGTCAACGTCAAGAAAGGCCAGTTCCTCGCCCCTTGGGACACCGTCAATATTGCCGACAAACTCCGCGCCTTTGGTTGCGAACGCTTTATTCTCACCGAACGCGGTACCACCTTCGGCTATAACAATTTGGTCGCCGACATGCGCTCGCTCTATTGGATGCGCAAGCAAGGCCTGCCGGTGGTGTTTGACGCCACCCACTCGGTCCAGCGCCCCGGTGGCTTGGGTGGTAGCACCGGCGGCGATGGCGAACTCGCCCCGGTCTTGGCCCGGGCTGCGGTGGCGACCGGAGTGGATGGACTATTCATGGAGGTGCACTCGGATCCGGCCAACGCACTGTCGGATGGCCCTAACCAAATCCCGCTGGAATTCATCGAAGATTTGCTGGTGAAGCTCATCGCCATCCATCACGCCTCACATTGATCCCCGAACCCCGCTCATCGTTGACTGGCCACCTTCCACTCCTGCTGCTGCTCGCCCCCGGCTTGCTGATGGCCCGCGATGCCCAGCCAACCGGCCCGCCCAAGCGCGAAATCCCGGTGGCCTCACTGTTGCCTCCGGGCAGCGTTTTGTCGGGCGTCCTACTCCCCCGCTACGATGAAAACCGCCGTCTCACCGGCCAGCTCCACGCCAAAAGCATGACCCTCGTCAGCGCCGAAATTCTCGATGCCGAGACGGTCTCCGTTGAATTGTTCAACCCCGACAGCAGTCCCAAGGCACGGCTCGACCTAACGACTGCCAGGTTTGACCAAGCCGCTGGCACCCTGCGCGCCAGAAACACCGTGACGCTGCGTTTCGAGAGCATCAACGCCGTCGGTACCGGTCTGGCTTATCAAATCAACCAAGCTCAGGGCTTTTTGATGGGCCCAACCAACACCTGTATCAAAGCCCCGGCCAAAATCGCCATGAATCCTTCTGAATCCCCCCGTCGCCTAGCCTCTCTCCTTGGGGTTTCCCTCATCGCCCTGCCGGTGGTCACCTCTGTGGCTCAAGATGCGGAGTTGATTCAAGACGCCACCTCGGTCGCCCCGCTCGTTGCGGAGGCCAATGCCGAGGCTCGCAGGGACTTGCGGACAGCGCTGAATGCTTCGACCGAAGCCACCCGTGCAGCCACCGCCTTTCTGGAAAAAGAGGACCTCCTCGCCAGTGCCGCGCCCGCCACTCCGCCCGCCGTCATGCAAGCCAGGCCCCTCGAAGTGACTCCGGGCCCGGATGATACCGTCATCAATTGCGATGGCGGCGTGTATTTCGATGCCGACAAAGGACTGTTGGTCTATCTGAAAAATGTGACCGTTTCCGACCCTCGCTTCACCTTGGATGGAGCCAACGAAATCAAGGTGTTTTTTGAGAAAAAGCCGACGACTCCGAAGGCCGCGCCCAAGCCCGGTGACAAACCGGTGCCCGGAGGCCTCGACGTGAACCTTGGCGATGTGGAGCGCGTGGTGGCCACCGGAGCGGTCCACCTGCTGCAAAAACCCGAGGTGAAAGCCGGTGAGAAAATCGAGGCGATTGAGGCGGCCGGGGCGATTTTCACTTACAACGTGAAGACGGGCGAGATCATTTTGAGTGGGGGCAAGCCTTGGGTTAGGAAGGGCGGCATGATCAACCGCGCCAAGCAGTCCAACCAGACGTTGCGGGTTATGGACGGCAAATTCACCTTCTCGGAGGGTGGCACCGAAACCATCCTGCCCGTCGACCAAGTCAAACCACCCAAGAAGACAGAAGACAGCAAGACGCAAGACAGAAGATAAGAAGGTCTCGCACCGGCATTTGCCTTGCCCCTCTTTTTCTTTTCTTGCGTCTTGTGCCTTGTGTCTTGCAGTCTTGCGTCTTTACTTCTTCCCCCCCATGCACGATCCCGGTTCGACCTGCTGTCACGCTGAATCCTCCGTCCTGTTCGCCTCCAACCTGCGCAAAACCTATAACGGCCGGGCTGTCGTCGATGGCGTCTCCATCACGGTGCAACCCAGGGAAATCGTCGGCCTCCTCGGCCCGAACGGTGCCGGCAAAACCACCTCGTTCTACATGATCGCCGGGCTTATTCCCGCCGATGCTGGCACGGTCTGCTTCAACGGGCACGACATCTCGCGCTTGCCGATGCACCGCCGCGCACGCCTCGGCATGGGCTACCTGCCGCAGGAGGAGTCGATTTTCCGTAAGCTCTCGGTCATGGACAATCTCGTTGCCATCTTGGAAACCCGCCCAAACCTCAAGCGCGCTGAACGCTTGGAGCGCGCCCATGACCTGCTTCAGCGCTTCGGCATCGCCAAACTCGCCAAGCACCTGGCCATCACGCTCTCCGGCGGAGAAAAGCGTCGTTTGGCGATTGCCCGGGCGCTGTGCTCGGAGCCCACGCTGCTGATGCTTGACGAGCCATTTGCGGGCATCGATCCGATTGCCGTGGAAGACATTCAACGCATCGTCCGGGAACTGCGCGAACGCGATGGCCTCGCCATCCTCATCACCGACCACTCGGTGCGCGAAACCCTCACCATCACCGACCGCGCCTTCCTCATCCACGACGGCCGCGTCATCCTCGAGGGGGCTTCCCTCGAACTGGTGGACGATCCGATCGCCCGCAAACACTACTTGGGGGAGGACTTCCGCATGTAACACAATAGCAGGTTTCCGAAAATCCGCGCACCCTTCCAGAGTCGGCGCGGAGCCTATGGCCACCATTTCATGCATGATGTTTTCTGTAACTGCCTGATTGCGTCATGTCCGCCGTCCCCTCCATCGCCCTTTTTCACCAATGGTTGCTCGCTGTCGCGCCCGATTCGCTGCCAGCTTGTTCCATTGTCTTGCACGGCACTCCGCCGTCGCTCAGTCAGCGGCTTTGCTCCGATATCGCGGCCTATCTGAACGAATACGACGATGTCGGCGACGGCCGCTGGCTGGCCCTCCAACCCGATTTGGTGCCCCTCATTGTTGAGGATCCACGCCATCGCCACCTGCTCGGATTGAAAGAAGAAGCCGCCTCCAATCCCCACAGCCAACCTTTTGGCGTCCAGCGGGCACTGGCGGCGTTGGCCGCCCGCGGCCATCTGGTGCTGGACTCGCCCTTGGCTGCGGCCGCCACCCGCGGACTGAAAAATATTTTTCATGTTGGCATTGGTCTTCCGCCTGACGGTCTCACCGAGTGCCACATGATTCTCAACCCGGGGTTGTTCCAAATCACCTGTCTGCCGCAGATTGTTGGGGACGTTTTCCTTGAGTGGCTCAATGCCCACGACCGGAAATTGGAGCAGTTGCACGGATTGTGAGGAACTTTTTTTGACAAATCCCGCAGCGAAGCTTGCATTTCCCCGGCTCGTTTTTATGGTGCGCGCCGTGAACGTTCTGGCACTTACGATTTTCATTTCCGTCTGTTTAGCCGGAATTTTCATCGTGTGCTTTGCGGCGGAAGTTCGTCGCAGCCGTCGCTCCAGCCCGGAGCGTGACTCACTCTTGCCACTGGACCTTGCCAGCCCGAGCCCGCCTGCGGCAGGCACCACAACCGACTTTCCCAGCCCTCTCTAACGCCATCGTCACGCCCCTCAGCCACTGCCCCCAGCCATGACCACCACCACTATTACTTACGACGACACGTCCGTACGGCGCTTCATGATCGCCTCCATTTTTTGGGCCCTCATCGGCATGACCCTCGGGGTGTTGGTGGGCAGTCAGCTGTCGTGGTGGCAAATGAACGGGCATATTCTGGAATCGTTGACCAAACCGCTGCATGACTGGTTGACCGCCAAGTTCGGCTGGGACTGGTGGCCATTTATCCAAACCGACGGTATTTCCTATCTGACGTTTGGGCGGCTGAGGCCACTGCACACCAACGCGGTGATTTTCGCCTTTGTCGGCAACATGATGTTTGCCGGGATTTACTACTCGACGCAGCGGTTGTGCAAGGTGCGCATCGCCTCGGATCGGCTGACGGCTATTCACTTTTGGGGTTGGCAGCTCATCATTGTTGCCGCCGCACTGACGCTGCCCGCTGGCTTTACCCGCGGCAAGGAATACGCCGAACTCATTTGGCCAATCAACCTCGCGGTGGTCTTCATCTGGGTCGTGTTCGCCATCAATTTCTTCTGGACTGTGGCAAAGCGCAATGAACCGAGCCTCTACGTTTCGCTCTGGTTCTATATGGCCACCATCATCACCGTGGCCATGCTCTACGTGGTCAATCACCTATCGCTTCCCACGTCCTTCACCCATTCTTATCCGATTTTCGGGGGCCTGCAAGACGGCTTGGTGCAGTGGTGGTACGGGCACAACGCGGTGGCCTTCTTCCTAACGACCCCAATTTTGGGGATCATGTATTATTTCATGCCGAAGGCGGCGAACCGGCCGGTGTACTCGTATCGGCTCTCGATCGTGCACTTTTGGTCGTTGGTATTCATCTACATTTGGGCGGGGCCGCACCATTTGCTCAACACCGCGTTGCCAGTGTGGCTGCAAAACCTCGCCATGCTCTTCTCACTGATGCTGTGGGCACCCTCTTGGGGCGGTATGCTCAACGGCCTGCTCACCCTGCGCGGCGCATGGGACAAATTGCGCAGCGACCCAGTCATCAAATTCTTCGTCGCCGGCGTCACCTTCTACGGTATGGCCACCTTCGAAGGGCCGCTGATGGCCATCCGCTCGGTCAACGCCTTGTCCCACTACACCGATTGGACAATCGGTCACGTCCATTCCGGTACTCTAGGTTGGAACGGATTCATGGCAGCGGGCATGTTCTACTGGCTGGCCCCCCGCCTCTGGAAAACCCAGCTGTGGTCCAAGGCCATGGCCGATATGCACTTCTGGATCGGTTTGGTGGGTGTGCTCCTCTACATCGTGGCGATGTGGTTCTCGGGTATTTCCCAGGGCCTGATGCTGAGCCAATTCAAGCCTGACGGTGCCACGCTGGTGTACACGTTCCTGCAAACGCTTGAAAACATCCAGCTCTACTATATCTTCCGGGTCATCGGCGGACTTCTGTATCTCGGTGGTTTCGTGATGTTGGCTTTCAACATTTGGAAAACCATTCGTTCTGGCAGCCCATGCAATGAATCCGTTGAAGTGGTGGTGCTTGAGCCCAAGCGCAAGGACGGCATGACTTGGTCGGAAGCCCTCATCAATGATCCGCTTGCCTATATCTTCCTCGGCATCTGCACCACCCTGTTGTGGTTCTTCCTGCCGCCCCACGCTGACAAGGCGGCCTTGGTCTTAACCGTGCTTATTGCCATCAAGGCGGTGCTCGCATTCAAGGCCTCCAATGACGGATGGACCCAATGGCATGAGCGCATCGTTGAGAATTACCTGCCGTTTGCGGTGCTGGTGTTTGTGACCGCGGCCATTGGTGGGGCCGTCCAGATTATCCCAACCCTCATCGTCAATCGCGAAAAGAACGTCGAGGGCCGCCTCCAGGAAATCTACACTCCGCTAGAACTGGCTGGCCGGGACATCTATATCTCCGAAGGTTGCTATCTGTGCCACTCACAAATGATCCGCACCCTCTCCGCCGATATCCTCCGCTATGGCCGCGCCGGAGTCATCGATGACTACTCGCATCTGGGTGAGTCTCTCTACGACCATCCCTATCAGTGGGGCTCGAAACGCACCGGTCCCGATCTGGCCCGCGAAGGCGGCCCTCTGGAAAAGGATGCGCAGGGCAAGGAATACAAGTACATGCGCGCCGGCAAACGCGGCAACCAATGGCACTTCAATCACTTCCTCAACCCCCGCCAAATTTCCGAAGGTTCCAACATGCCCGCCTTCCCCTGGCTCTTTGAGCAGGATGCCGATATAAAATCCTTGCCTGCCAAAATCGCCGCCCAAGTGAGAATCGGCGTCCCTTGGCCAGCGATGAACCAAAACGAAATCTTCGCCCAAGTCGAAAAGCAATCCCAAGAAATTGCCGAATCATTGGTAGCCTCCAAAGTCTTTCTGCCATCCAAACCCAAACTCGCCGGCAGTGACCTCCGCAACTACCTCCATACCACCAAGGCCGTCGCCCTCATCGCCTACATCCAAAAACTGGGTGCCTATCACGTCGTAACCAAGGATGGCCCAACCATGCCCATCCCCCTCAACCC
>JBAXCM010000180.1:0-8591 GCA_037141475.1 Verrucomicrobiota bacterium
AATCTCCCGCGACAACCTCGCCACCGTCGGCAGCTCCGGCCATCTCGACCCCTCGGCCATGCCCTCGCCCGAAGGCTCAACCCTCAAACTCAATCTGCCCAAACGCAAACCGAGTTTCGCCATCGAGACCACCGGCCGCAATGCCCCGTGCCCCTGTGGCTCGGGCAAAAAGTACAAGCAGTGCCACGGCAAAGACGAGTGACCCATGCGAGGCTGCGCCAAGCACAAGACGCAAGACTTGAAGACACAAGAGGAGAAAAACGATTGATGATTGCCGAAGGGTGAACGTTGATTTCTGATGGGAGCTTGGAACCAAAATTCAGCACCAACCTAGCCCTTATTTCAAAAATCGTTGGACTGAGCTCATGCAGGGGTACAAATTCAACATGCGTCAATCGTCAATCCATCCGGTCCCGGAAAATTTGACATCCCCTTCCACCACCGCTCCCGTCATTTTGTCATGAAACTCATCCTCGCTTTCTGGCTCAGCGCCCTCGTCACTCAGGCCGCCGATCTTCCCGGTTGGAAACTCGTCTGGTCCGATGAATTTGATCACCCGGGTGCCCCGGACCCTGCCAAATGGGATTGCGAAAAGGGCCTGATCCGCAATAACGAAAAACAATTCTACACCGACAAGCGCCGCGAAAATGCCCGGGTCGAAGATGGGAAATTGATCATCGAAGCCATCAAGGAACCCATGGGCGGCGGCCAATTCACCTCCGCCAGCTTGATTTCCCGCACTCATGGCGAGTGGACGTACGGTCGCATCGAGGTCAGGGCCAAACTGCCGGCTGCACGCGGTACTTGGCCGGCCATCTGGATGCTGCCCGCCGACCACGGCAAAGTCCCCTGGCCAAAATGCGGTGAAATCGATATCATGGAACACGTCGGCCATGAGCCCGGTCTCATCCATGGCACATTGCACAGCGAGACTTACAACCACCTCAAAAATACCCAGCGCTCCGCCACCCTGCCCGTGCCCACGGCCAGCAGCGGGTTCCACACATACTCCATGGACTGGTCAGCAGAGCGCATCGTCATGCTCATCGATGGCAAAACCTATGCGACGTTTGACCACAAGGCGGGCGACACCGAGGCTGAGTGGCCGTTTAACAAACCGTTCTATTTGATTCTCAACCTCGCGATCGGCGGCAGTTGGGGCGGCCAAAAGGGCATCGCTGAGAACGAGTTCCCCCAACGGATGGAAGTGGATTACGTCCGGGTCTATCAAAAATCTAGTGATGACGAGTGAGGTCGCGTGGTGCGGGATGTCCGGCGTGTCCGGGATTCCCAACATAGCCATGGCTGGCTTCAACAGCCGTCCGCAGTGCATGGCGGAACGGATTGGGACCCGCCAAGAACAACTTGCGGCCATTTGCAACCCCTTGCCCGGTGCCACCGCCTATATCAACCGCCGACCGGTCAATATTCCGGCGGCCCACGAGGGTTTTCTTTTACTGGACATGCTGACGGCCCGCTTCCCGCAAATTCCTCTCGCAGAGTGGGAGGCCCGCTGCGATGCGGGCCGCTTTGTGAGCGAGGCCGGCGAGTTGCGCGGAAAAAACCATCGGGTACGCGGCGGCGAGCGGGTACTGCAGATATTTCCCAGCGCGGCGGAACCACCGGTCGCCACTGACATCCTCTTGTTGTTTGAGGACGAGTCCATAATTGTCGTTCGAAAGCCGGCTCCGCTGCCCATGCATCCGAGCGGCCGCTTCAACCGGAATACTCTCCATCACATCCTCTCGCTTGCTTATGCGCCCGAAGTGCTGCGGCCGGTTCACCGCCTCGACGCAAATACCAGCGGGGTAGTGGTGATGGCCAGAACCCGTGATTGCTGCCGACGTTTGCAATTGCAGTTTCTCGCCGGCGAAGTCGAAAAGCACTATCTCGTAAAAATCGTCGGTCAGCCGACCGCAGACCACTTTGTGGCAACTGCCGCCATTTCAGCCGCGCCGGGTGCACTGGGCACCCACGGGGTTGATTCCGAAGATGGGCGCGCCGCACGCACCGAATTCAAGGTGTTGGAACGACTGGCGGACGGCACGACATTGTTGGAAGCGCGCTTGGTCACAGGTCGCACCAATCAGATTCGGGTCCATCTGTGGCACTTGGGGATGCCAGTGCTTGGGGATCCAGCGTATCTGGCAGGCGGTATGCTGGGAGACACCCAGACGCTGGATACTGCGGCACAGCCTCTGCACCTGCACGCTTGGCACCTAGCATTCAAGCACCCGCTCAGCGGCGAGCCTATGGCATTTGAGGCACCGTGCCCCTGGGCGCGCCGCCCAATACTATTGACTTAGGGGGAGGATACGCTTCCAGCCTGTCGTTTCATGCACAGGCGGGCTAGAAACGCTATCTTCCAACACAGGCAGGATGCCTATTTTCCGCTAGAGAGCGCTAAATGGACAGTATTTCGGCGTGACGCCATCAACCTCATGACTCTTGGGGCGGTGGCGGAAGCGGGAAATAGAATGCCAGAACCGACACTTGACTCGCTGGGCTGCCGATTTCATATTCCGCGCCGAAGTCTTCACAAAAACAATCCACACACCCGTCAATCCCATGCACAAAATCCCCGTCCTAACCAGTCTGCTCATTTCCCTCGGCGGCAGCGCCTTGGTTGCCCCAGCCGCTCCTGCCACCCCTACACCAGCCGCTCCTGCTACTCCGGCTACCCCCGCGCCTGCCACCCCTCCCGTGCCTGCGGAACCAGTCGATATGAAAGCCGTGAGTTACATTATCGGTGCCGACTTGGGCCAGAAGCTCAAAACCAACAGTGTTGACGCCAGTATGGAAGATCTGAGTGCCGGCATCAAGGACGCGCTGGCTGGCACGGAGCCGAAGTATTCACAGGAACAACAGCAGAAGATTATGACGGCCTTTCAAGGCGAGCTGCGCGTCAAAATGGAAAAGAAGCAGGCCGAGATGGCTAAGAAAAACATCAAGATTGCCGAGGATTTTCTAGCTGAAAATGGCAAGCAACAAGGTGTCATCACCACCTCAAGCGGCCTGCAGTATCAAGTCATCAAAAACGGCGAAGGCCCAAAACCCACCGCAACCGACAAGGTGAAGGCCATTTACAAGGGCCAACTCATCAGCGGCACCGTCTTCGATGATTCCCACGGCCAACCGCGCGAATTTCCAGTCAGTGGCGTCGTCCCAGGCTGGCAGGAAGCTCTGCCGCTGATGGCCACTGGATCCAAATGGAAACTTTTTATCCCGCCGAGCCTCGGCTATGGCGCAACCCAGCGCGGCCCGGTCATTGAGCCAAATTCCGTCCTGATCTTCGAGATTGAATTGGTCGAAATCTCCAAGGCCCCTGTCGCCGTTACCCCGCCAGTCTCTATCAATCCTTCAGGCAGCGCCCCGGTCAGCCCCCAAACACCACCGAGAAAACCCGTCGTAGCAGTCTCACCGCCAATTTCCATCCCTCCCCTCAACAAAGAGGGTGCCGATACCTCTAAAAAGGACGATAAGAAAAAGGAATAGCGGTAAAGCAGCGCCCTTGGTCAGCTCAAGTATGCGCTGCAGCGCCAAGCAAAGCGCAACACCGCTGCCAGAATTCGCTGTTCGACCTCGTTCTCAACCATGGAGCAAGGAACTCGCATTCTCTAACTGTCGGCTGATGGCGGCGGCCCTAACCTCACAGTTCCTGATCTCGGTAGAAATCAATTAGGCACATCTTTCCGCGCTTAAATTTCCGCGCCCATCCTAAGCCAGCCTTCGGCAACGCCCAAGCTCATGCCTCGGTAATCGCTGCGCAACAATTCGTTCAGCCGCCGGATACTGTCGGCGTGCTCCAGGTTGCCAATGCCCAGCGCGATCAGGCTTTTCAGCATCTGGTCTTCCAGCTCGTTGCGGTCGATCATCAGCAGGATGGTCGGCTTGTCCGCCTGCGGGGGCGGAAAAGCATTTGTTCCGAAATGATCATCGTGAACGTCTTGCCGCTGCCCTGCGTGTTCCATACCAACCCGCTCGTCCATACCGGATCGAGCGACCGTTCCACCACCTTCTCCACACCGCCGGTCTGGTGCTGGCGCAGGATGTATTTCTGTAGCTCGTCGTCCTTTTCGGCAAAGATATGGTAATCCTTGAGATAAGCCATTATCTGCGGAATGGTCCAGAAGCTCTTTGCCTTTTCCTCGAGCCGGCCTCATTTTTAACCGCTAGAGTAGAGAGCGCAAAGGAATCACAAGGCAGCCTTTTGTCTTGAAGCGGCATCCTGCTCGATCCAGTTCCACAAGTTAGTGAGACCGCAGCCAACTTGGGTCTTGGCACTGGCCAAATCCCCGCCCGGGGCGGCTTTACCAAACAGATAGTATTTGATTTTTGGTTCCGTGCCGGATGGCCGCACTGCGAAGCTGCGGCCATCGGCCAAATCCACAAACAGCATTTTTTCCTTGGGCAAAGGATCGCCTTCCTGATCGAAAAGATCCTGTTTGGCGAAGTCACGAAGTCGCAATACAGGGGCACCATCGACCACGGTGGGCGGACGAAGGGCATAGGAATTGGCCAAGGCCTGAATTTGATTCGCCCCATCGGCACCTTCCATCACCAGGGATTTGCCGACTTCGAGGTGATAGCCATATTCCGAGAAGATCTCATCGAGGAGTTGGGGCAAGGATTTGCCGAGGGACTTGGCATAAGCCGTCACTTCCGCAAACATAAGTGCCGCGCCATTCGCATCCTTGTCGCGCAGCGCATCGGATCCCAAATACCCATAACTCTCCTCCCCCCCAAACACGAAAAACCGCGAGTACTCCAGCCGCAACACCCGCGTCGCCTCCTGACTCAACGAGCGGTAATCGCCCTTTTTGTCCGCCGGGATCGCATCCTCGTACTTGCGCAACTTTCCGGCAATATACTTGAATCCGGTTAGTGTATCTACCAGTCCCACGCCAAAGCCGTCGGCAATCGCCCGCTGCAACTCGGTAGTCACAAACGTCTTCACCAGCACCGCTCGACTGCGGTTAGAATCCGTCAGCCAACCCAGCTCAAAACACGTCTTGAGCCGGTACCATGCCATCAGAGAGCCGATCTGATTGCCCGTTAACAACACCATCTCGCCACTTGCGTCGCGAGCCGCCACACCCATCCGGTCGGCATCCGGATCCGTGCCGATGACAATTTCCGCGCCGCTGGCTTCGGCCAGTTCAATGGCCATGCGCAAGGCCGACGCGTTTTCCGGGTTGGGTGATTCCACCGTGGGAAAACGCCCATCCAACACATCCTGCGCGGGCACCGTTTGCACCTCAAAGCCGAATTCACGCAACATCGGCACGATGATATGGCCGCCGGTGCCATGCAGATTAGTATAAACAATTCTGGCGCGAACTTTACCTAACAAGGATGGCTTCAGCAGCAACGATTTGAGCAATTCCACGTAGCGCGCGTCCATTTCCTCACCTAGCAGAGTCACCGATCCCCGCTCCGCCACCGGCAGCGCTTCATAACTCTCGCTTGTCAACGCGTTGACTTCCGCAATGATCGCCGCCGCGTGCGGCTCGACAATCTGCGCTCCGTCGTCAAAATACGCCTTGAAGCCATTGTCGTGCGGCGGATTATGGCTGGCTGTTAGGACAGCTCCGGCGTCCCCCCGCAATTCGCGAAGCGCGAAAGAAAGTTGGGGGGTTGATCGCGGGCCCTCGAACAGATAGGCGTCGCAACCGAGGTCGGCGGAAGTGTTGGCACAAAATTCGGCGAATTCGCGCGAGAAATGCCTTGTGTCATGCGCAAACACCAAGCGCGGTTTACGAGCACTGCCAACATAACGCTTGGCATAGGCGATCAAGCCGCGAACCGCGCGGCTGACGTTGAAATAGTTCATGGTGGCGGTGCCGACGCAGGGCCACTGGGGCCGGCCGTTAGGACCACCGGCACCCTGTTCGGCGGAAGTAACCACCCGGCCGATTGTGCGGCCGCGCAGGCCACCGGTGCCGAACGCCAGGGTTTTGAAGAACCGGTCGTTGAGTTCGTCCCAAGCACCGCTGACCGCTAATTCTTCGATGGCGAGGGCGGTGACGGGATGGGAAGAGCCCGCCAGCAGGGCCTCCAAATTGGCTTTGGCAGCGGGCAGCAGACGGCCGGCAGATTGGGCGGAAGCTAGCAGATCAGAAAGTTGGCTCATGGCGGCCCGCAGTTTAAGGGAATTCCCAGCCATGGCAATCCCTCGCCGCAAAAATTACCCGCAAACAGCATCAGGCCCTGGAGCCATGGTTTCGCGTGAATCAGTGAGTGCGGGCACCCGGTTGGATTCCGGGAACACTCAACCTGACCCGATAGAGGCCGGTGCGGCTAGTCATGTAGAGCGCCTTCAAGTCGGAGTCGCCAAACGCGCAGTTGGCGGGTTGTTCGGCCATGCTGAAGGTCCCGAGTTGCTTGCCGTGAGCGTCGAACACCATCACGCCCGTCGCACTGGTGCAAAACACGTTGCCTTCGGTATCCACTTTCATGCCATCGGAACTGGGCACCTTGGCGAAAACACGCCCGTTGGCCAGCGTACCGTCGGCACCGACGTCAAAGGCGCGGATATGGCCGCCCTCGGTATCATTAACATAGAGGATTTTTTCATCAGGGGTGAACGCCAGACCGTTCGGCTTGATGAAATCCTTGACTAACAAAGTCAGTGTCTTGCCATCCGGCGAGATTCGATAGACGCCTTGGAAGTCCAGTTCCCGTTGCGCTTCCTCCACGCCATAAGGCGGATCGGTAAAGTAAATCGCGCCGTCACTAGCAACAACCACGTCATTGGGGCTGTTGAGGCGCTTGCCCTGATAGCGCTCGGCGAGCACGCTGATGGAGCCGTCTGCGTTAGTGCGGGTGACGCGGCGGGTGCCGTGCTCGCAGGCGATGAGGAGGCCCTGTTTATCGAGGGTCAAGCCGTTGGAATTATTGCTGGGGCTACGAAAGGTTGAGAACTTACCCTCGCGGAGAGCGACAATACGATTGGCAGGGATATCGCTGAAAAGAAGTTCATTTTTAGCGGCAACCCACAATGGGCCTTCGGTGAACTTGAAGTCGGAACCCACCTTTTCGATAGGCGCGGCGAAATCCACAGCCGTGGCGCAATTCGCCATCGTCATGAAGGAACAAAGGATCAGGAGTTTCATTAGAATTTCAGGAGTTTTGGTCATGGACACCTTCAGATGACACGAGCGAATTCCCTGCTTGTCCACCATTGTTTTTCATGGATGCAAAAATATATTCCCTTAGCATGGCGGGCACACTTGGCACTTTGATCCTCACGGCCGGTAGGCTCCGCGGTGGCGCAGCACCGGATCGAGAGCCGGTGGTGGCCGGCTGAGCCGGTCCAGCAACCCGTCCCACGCCTCTTGTCCCTTGAGGATTTTCACCTCGATGCGGAGAAAGTACACCGGCACGTCCAGTTCGCTTGGGCGGGGGAAGCGCACGGCGTCTTTTTCGGTGGTAAGGATAAGTTCCATATCGCGCTCCACGCAGCGCTGCATGAACTTGTCGATTTCCTTACGTGGGAACCGGTGATGATCGGGGAAGCGTCGGCGGATTTCGACGCGGGCACCGAGTTTTTCCAAAGCGTGTTCAAAGTTTTCGGGGATGGCGATGCCGCTGATGGCCGCCACCCACTTGTCCTTGAGAAATTCCAACGGCTGGCGCTCGCTGGTAAAAAGGTTTTCCAAGTGGATCGGCCCATGGGTGCACTCAATGATTTCGGCGGTGCGGTTGTAGCGTCGCAAGCGTGTGACCAGCGTCTCATTTGAACCCCCGTCACACTTGGTAATGAGAATGTAGCTGGCGCGGCGAAGGTTACCTGGCGGCTCGCGTAGGGTTCCGCGCGGCAGCAATGCCTCGGTGCCAAATGGCTCACGGGCATCCACCAACACGATATCCATGGCATGGGCCAGCCGCAGGTATTGCATACCGTCGTCAAGCAGCAAGGTGTCTGCTCCGAGCTGACCCACCGCAAAACGCCCCCCTTTGACCCGATCTTTATCGACAATGACGGCTACCCCGGCAAGATTGCGGGCCAGCATGTACGGCTCATCACCCGCGAATTTCGAGTCGAGCAACAATTGACTGCCCGTCGAAACGATTTTCGGCAATTCCTCGGCAGGCAGCGGTCGGCCGTTGGCATCGGCACAATGCTGGGGGCTTTCCAGTTTACGGCTCTTGTACCCACGGGAAAGGATGGCGACTCGGCGGCCACGTTCGCACAGCGCCCTGGCCAACAATTCTACTACCGGGGTCTTGCCTGTGCCGCCGACTGTGACGTTGCCGATGGAAACGACGAGGGTGCCAAGATGGTGCTGTGGGATCCAGCCATTGCGGAATGCCCAGAGTCGGCCTTGGACGATGAGGCGGTAAACCCCGGAAAGGGTGCGCATAAGCATGCGGGTCATGGCGGCACGCAAACCCTTGGCACGCCCAAAGATCACGTCCGATCCCCAGCGTTCGAGTTCCGCAAGCAGTTCTTTCATCGGCGACACAGACTTTGCCTCCAGACCCGACCCCGCAGCAAGCGCCAATCCACCCAATGCCGCCTTCCTTGGCCCCCGCCACCTCAAGAATGCCCATCCGTGCCCCAAACCGTCCCTTCCAATCCCCAAACC
>JBAXCM010000181.1:0-8591 GCA_037141475.1 Verrucomicrobiota bacterium
GAAATTCCCGGGTGTTAGTTTCGGTGCGAAGCCGATATGTTGTTTGGGTCCGTGGTATTCAAATCCGCAGGCCGCGATGAACACGCCATAACTTGCCATGCTGCGGGCATAGTGATCGCCGCACTCGATTTCGTTCCACGGGTTGCGCTTGGACGCGTGGTAGCGGTCATGGACGGCACGGGTGACGGCCAGGCCTTCCTGGACGAGACCTTCCCAAATCATGTGTCCGGCCGCCTGGTATTCGAAGCCGTTCATGCACTCGTTGAAATAGCCCGCGCAATAGGAATTGGCGGTTTTGCCGATAGCGTCGGCGAAGCTCCAATCCTTGCGCGGGAATGTGCACATCAGCAAGCCTGCCTCCCCCGCCATCGCATACCAGCGGCCGGCCCCGTTCACCGCGCGATACGGTCCGACATCCGGCGAAAAGTTATAGCGCCACAGCGACTGGAGCGCCGCGCGGGTCTCCTTCTGCGGCAACACACGGCCCAAGCCGACTTGAAACGCCCAGCCCTGACCCATGACTTGGTCAATCTCGCAACCGGTGCCGGAATTGATGGCCGTCACGTATTTGGGGGCAATCAGGTTGATGAAATACTCGCCATCGAAAAGCCGTTTCACCAGGTTCTGGCTGCCGGCCTCGGCAATCGCACGGCATTCGGCGGCAAATGAATGATCGTCCATTTCGGCGGCCATTGCCGCGACCGCCCGCAGGCTGGCCAGATACAATCCGCTCAACCACGCCACCGGCCCATACCAAGCGGCGTCGAGTGTGTTGTGTTGCGCCCCTTCGAGGATGCCGTCGGCATTCCCATCCTGGCTGATGAGCCATTGCATCGCCTTCTTGATGCCGGGGTAATTGCGCTTGAGAAACGCGTTGTCCGGCGACATCTGGTGGTCCCGATAGGCGCGCAGCAGCGTGCCCGCCTGGCCGTCGATCGCGTGCCCGGCATTGAATTCCCCGCGATGGTCTATCATGCCGTCAGGCTTGAACGAGACCGCCGGATCAAAGTCGGTGCGTTCCCGCAACACGATGTCGAGTTCCGGAAACAGCCGGCCCATCGCCTGCTCATATTGCCAGACGTGGGTGCAGGTTCCTTCGCAACAGGCAACCCCTTCGGTGCCGTAAAACCGGCCATTGGCCATGCGGTTGGCCGTTCGGGTGGCCAGAATCGACACATTGGAAAGCGTCCTGTCTAACAACCAGAACGGCAGCGTCGAGTCATACCAAGTGTCGCGCCACAGCCGGGTCTGTGATGTGAGTCGCTCGAATTGCGCCGTGACATATTGGACGACGGCCGCTGCGGAAGCAAATCGGGTGGCATAGTAGTTGCCCGCCTTGTTCAACGGGCCGGCGAGCGAGAGATTCGGGAAATGCCAAGCGAGCACAAACGTCACGGTGACCGAGGCACCGGGCGCGAGCTTGAGGTTGCGCCCGATCGAACCGGACAATCTCTCGGCAAAGGGCGCCGTCGCATCCGCGCTGGCCTGATCCGCCGCCTGGCCAAGCAAGGCCAGAGTCATTGTGCCATACCCCGGCAAGGCCTTGAGCGCCTCATCGGTGACAGGCTGCTCGCCTTTGACCGGCTGGCCGTTGGCGGGTCTTTCCGCGGAGCAGACCAGCGCGGTGAAACCGGACTCGCGCACCGTGCGGTTGCGCAACACCGCATTCTGGTTGCGTTGCTGCAGGCACACGCCATTTTCCAATTCACCTGTTAGAACAGCCTCGACCGCCGCAGCCGACGTGTTGCGAAGCGTGAATTGCAGGATCGTCGCGGGCAATCCGGAATCGTCAGCGTTGAGCGGCATGAACGGCGAGAACGCTTCGAGCTTGGCGCTCAGCGGCACTTTGGTGTCGGCATATTCCACCAGACCGAGCGGATATTCGCCGCGAAACGTGATGTCGGCAAAACCGTCGCGATCCAGCGAGTGGGTTTGATCGCCAATCTTCAGAAAGAATTTTTGGGTCAGTGGCGAACTGGGCGCCATGGGTTTGGCATAATGCGAATCACCGGTGCCGCCGATGGGCTGATTGAAAATATCCCAATGCCACAGCTTGCCGTCGCCGCCCAGATAGAGCTGGCCCGTGCAGATGCCGCCGACGGGCATGCCGATTTTCTCGAGTTCCTTGCCGCGATAGACCGTGCGCTCGCCACGCGCAAAGAGCGACTTCACCCATTCCGGAGAGAGCTTTTTGTCGGCGGGAACGATTGTATCGAAATCCTCGCGCGTGAACGGCCCGGCCATCACCGGTATCCGCGTGAAGGTCAGTCCTGCCGCTGCGAACGCGGAGGTCCTGAGAAAAAAGCGGCGGTCGACCGCCAGCTTGTCAGGATTGCTAGTTTGGGGTTGTTCAGGATGCATGATGTGATGTGATGTCGATTTGTTGCCGATTGGATGGGCCCAGCGCTGCTTGGTTTCTATTTTCCGGAGCCTGCGCCAGTTGCAGCCGCTTTACCCTGTTCAGATCCAAACACGGAAATCGCATCGAAGTGAATTGCATAACTTCTTCCCGATTTCACGGCCTTGATGGTATGATTCCCAGGCGGAAGGTCGATTTTTGTGAACAAATCCAGCCGGGTGCTGGGTTTCCCGACGCCGAGATCCAAATGCGTCTGCAGCACATCATCGATGTAAATGTCGCACTCGCCAAGGCAGGTTCCCCGCATGAATGAAATGCCAACTCCCGTGCCGTGGAATGCATAAGTCAGGGAACTACCGTCCGTGAGGCCGCTGTGATAATCATTCAAAAACACATTGATGTCGGCCCCGACATGGCTGTGCTTCCAATCGCCCGTGAATACAATGGCAGGATTGGAATCGTTGATCACCAAAGGATGCGGCAGGGGCTCTGGCGCGGCTCCAGCATCCGGTCTGGAGGGCTTGGGTGTGGCTGGCGGGCATCCGTTGTGATTCCCCGCACCTGCGTCCCTGATGATGTCGGCGGCACGGGAGGGCAGGTTGTCCGGGTTCACTGCCACATTGTTTTTCCATGTGATGTTGCCGTTGACGGAAGCCGTCAGCGTGAACGACTGATCGTAGAAATTATTTTGAAAAATGTTGTCGTGGCTGGACACGCCGCCGTTGGGGCCATTGCAGTTCGATACGTATGCTTCGGCAACGGTCCCTTTTCCTTTCAGCACCACGTTGTCCTCAACCGTAATGCCAGTGGAACCATTATCGAGATAGATCATGTTGCCCGCACTGAATTGGGAATGGGCGTAATTATGGCTTACGGTTGTTCCCCGCTGCTCCCCCAGCGTGTATATAGCCCCGCCATCACCAAAAGCCTGCAGATGGTCATAGACGAGGTTGTAGCGGATCGTGTTGTTTTTGCATTGCAGCGGACCCTCATCGTCGTGCATGCCCCATCCCCAGCCACAGGATATCCCGCCATACGGCATATCGTGGATCGTGTTGTACTGCACGATTGTGCCCTCCGTGTATCCGACAACGATTCCAAGATTGGCACCATACTCTGCTCCACAGGTGGTGATGGTATTCTGCTCAATCACATTGCCGATCGTCTGGAACCTAACATCGGTCTGATGTTGGGCTCTTCTGTTGAATTCACCAACCGTGATTCCGTCAGACCCTATGTCACTGAAGACATTCATGGCCACGAGGTTATAGTGGCAACCCTCGCCGAGGGCCAGCCCAGTCATGCCCGTGTGCGTAAACGTGGCTTTTGTCACAATGCATGCCTCTGCATTGACGAGATCCAGCGTGCCAGGGGTTCTGGAACCTCCGAAATTGTCCGTATTGTAAACGTCCGACATGTCCGTCCATTGACCGGCCTGGCATACCCCGTAGCCAACAGGCGTGCCGGGCAAAAACCAAGTGTTGTAGGAAAATGTCAATCCATCAAACACGAGGTTCACCACCTTGTTTCCATAGCTGCCTTTCACGCTCACCAAGGTTTCCACACTTGGCACCAGGAATGTCGCGGCATCCATGTTTTCGCCCTTCCTTGGCTTGTAATACAAATATCCCGTGACCCTGTTCAGATAAAACTCCCCCTCGCTATCCAGCAGTTCGTACGCGTTGCGCACCTGGTAAAGCGCTCTAGGGAAAGCGTTGAGGTATTTCCGGGCGGCGAACCATCCTTGAGTCATCGTAGCCACATTTCCATGAATGGAATCGACTACGAAACTCATCAGCTTCCAGCTGTAGGATTTTTCGGTGAACTCAATATGATTGACGTTTTCCCATCTTGCCATATCGCTGCCGAATCCGGATGACGGCAGTCCTACCGTCGTATCGGATAGCTGGCCGAAAGCAATAGCCTCCGCAGCCGTATTGTTGACGGCCATCACCGCTCTCACGCCGTTCACATAGAGCGAGCGGGATTTCAGGCTGGTGCCGACATGCGCACGATAGATGTTCTTGCCAGGATTATGCATGGTCCATCCGGTGACCTTGACCGCGCCGCTCAGTTCGGGTTTTTCATCTTTATATGCCTGGTAGTGGATGTAATGCCCGTTTCTGCCCGAGTCCGCGCTGGTAAACTGAATGGTTTGGGACAAGGGATAGGTGCCTCCGCGCAAATATACATGAATGTCACCGGTCATCGCGGGGTGACGGGCTCTCACAACATCGCGCGCTTTGGTGATGGTCAAAAACGGACTCTCACATGTCCCAGAATTACTGTCACTTCCTTGCGGAGATATATAATATGACGCCTGGGCTTGAGGGGCAACCGGTCCCTTTATTGACTCCTCCGCTCCGGCTGTTCCGGACGATAGAAAAACAGCCACAAGCCCCAGTAGTATTGCAAGGTTGAATCCATGACCACTCCCAGCCGCCACAAATGCGGATGTCTTGAGGAATAAGCGTCGGTCAAGTGATACCGCGTCGGCTGCGGGCGTCTGTGAATGTTTAGAAGACTCTGTCATGTGTTTGTTATGAAATTGTTTTGGAAGTCAGCGCACAAAGAGTTTCAGCTTACGAAACTATAATCATAAGGATTGCGCATTTCGCGGGCGACAAAGGCGTTGGCTGCCGTGGCGTTCTCGCCGACAAATACCTCCTTGGCCGGATCCCACTGGAGATTCTTGCGCGTGCGCAACGAAATCGCGCCAAGGTGACATACGGAGGCCGAGCGATGTCCGATTTCCACCGCGCAGATCGGATCTTTGCGCGACCGAACGCAATCGAAGAAGTTGCCCATGTGGTCATTGCTCACAAATAAGCGCTCGGCGCCTTCGGGCAGCGGTCGCCGGAGAAGTTCCATATCGCTGGCTATAATCTGATCGCGATTGACCCAGATCCACCCATCGCTGCCCTCGAAGCGGATGCCGTTGCGTTGTCCCTTCGGATCGTTGACATTACCGAAGATGCCTTCGTTTTGGGTACTACGCACCTTAAAGACCACCCCGTTCGGATAGGTGAACTTCACTTCATAATCGCTGATGGTGGTGTAACCCCCTGGAATGGGTTGCGTGAGAGCCACGCTTTCCACCAAGGTCGGCGCGGGCAAGCCGACCGCCCAATAGCCGATGTCCATGTGATGGGCGCCCCAATCGGTCAACGTACCACCCGAGTATTCATACCAATAACGAAAGAAGGTGTGGCAGCGCTGAGGCGCGTAGTCCGCCTTGGGTGCCTGGCCCTGCCAGAAATCCCAGTTCAGTTCCGGCGGGACCGGGGCACTGGCGAAGGGGCCCTCCCGCATGCCGGCCGGCAACCACACCACGACTTCCTTGAGTTTGCCGATACGACTGTTGCGGACCAAATCACAGGCCAGGCGGAAGCGCTCGTTGCTGCGTTGCTGGGTGCCGGTCTGCAGCACGACCTTGTTGTCGCGCACCGCTTTGACCACATGCCGGCCTTCATCGATAGTCAGGGTCAGCGGCTTCTCCGAATAGATGTCCTTTTTGGCCTTGGCCGCGGCGATGTTGACCAAGCTGTGCCAGTGGTCCGGAGTGGCGTTGATGACGCAATCCACATCCTTGTGCTCCAACAACTTGCGGAAGTCGGAGAATTTCGCCGGCACCTTGCCATCCTTGCTGAGCCGCGTCACGGCATCGTCCAGACGTTTCTGGTCCACATCACACACCGCCACCACATCGCCAAAACGTAGGGAATTCGGCACGTCGACGCCCAAGCCCTGGCCACCACAACCAATCAACGCAATACCAGGCTTATCATTGGCCGCAACCGCTTTGACGGGTTCCTCGGCCCGAGCCAACTCGCGCTCGACGAACCACAATGGCAGGCCCGTGGCGGCGGCCGCTGCCGTGCATCTGCGGAGAAACGAGCGGCGGGAAATTTCGAATAGTTCGTTATGATTCATTTGAGTTTTTATTACTGGTTTTCCCCGAGGTGCATGGAGCGGATCCAGATATTGCGGAAGCGCACGGGGTTTGCGTGATCCTGCAATTCAATGAAACATTCCGGCGGATGGGGCGCAGGATATTTTGATAGCGTCCGCCACGGCACCGTGGAGCTGATGCCATCGGTGCCGCCGGTGAATTCATAGCGGTTTTGCACCACGACCCCGTTGTGGAGCACCGTGATGACGGCCTTCTTGATCAACTCGCCTTTTTCATTCCAACGCGGCGATTCAAACAGAATGTCGTAGCTCTGCCATTCGCCCGGCGGCTTGCTGGAGTTCACCAGTGGCGGCGACTGCCCGTAAATCGCGGCCGCCTGACCGTCGGCGTAGGTCTTGGCTCGGTAGGAATCAAGCACCTGCACCTCATACATCTTGTTGATGAGAATGCCGCTGTTGCCACGTCCCTGGCTGTTGCCGTTCGGCGGATTCGGCGTGGCAAATTCCACGTGCAACTGGAAATCCGCCCATTTCCCGCGGGTGCGGATGCCGCCGCCCTGCGGCGCGGTCTCGACATAATCGGCGGTCGTTTTCCAGACGGCATCGCCACCGTCAGCTTTCTGCCATTTGGCCAACCCCTTGCCGTCAAAAAGAATTTCCGCATCCGATGGTGCCGGCGCGCCCTGGCTGAACGTTGCGCCGGGTGTGATCACTTGCGGCTGCGGGCGCGCCGGATCATGGACATGCCATTTGCCGTTCGCTTGCATCGGGGTATCCGTGAAACCGTCTATCACCTCCTCCGGCACGGCGGGGGTTTGTGTTAGAACCGGAACCTCTTTCGCGGTGTCGGGGGTGTCGGCTGCGACGACATCCGCGAGTTGCACGACATCCAGGCCGCCGGCGGCCAGGAACAGCACGCGATACCTTGTATAAGCGGTTGTGTTGGTAAAATTCACCGCCCGTCCAGCCGAATTGTTAGGCGTGGCCTCAAGACCCGTGGATCCGGTATACAGCAAGGTCCAACTGGCACCTGACATTGGATCGCCGGCCTTGGAACCCTCGATGGTCATCGTCATGGGGTTGCGGTGCGGAGCAGAATCTTCGGTGAAAAACCGGATGCTTTGCATCTTGGCGGGGGCGGGCAAGGTGAAATGGAAGCCCGACTTGCCATCATACGGACCAGCCCAAGCGTTGGCACCCAAGGCAACCCATTTGGTTCCCCTGGAGCCATCCGTCAATCTGCTCCAAGACCCCTCATACGAGTTTGGGGTTCCCGATTTCGCGTTCGCAAGGGTCCCGTTGCCGCCGGCTATTGTGTTGGCGAGGAAGACCCCGTCTGCGGCTGCCAGGTCAATGGTCGCTGCCTGGGTGTCTGGCAGCACATGGTTCCAGCCAAAGCCGAGAGCGGTGAGAACAATCATTGTGTTTTTCATCTTTTTCCTGTTTGTTTTCTTCATGGGGTGTGTTGGTTTCGGTACAAGTTACTTCTTCATCTTATTCCAGCGCGGGCCAGACGAGTTTGCCTTCCTTCTGTTCTGCGAGCTTTTCGTAGGCTCCGTAGAAATCGCTGTTGCAGTCCATCCACAACGTCAGGCGGTGCAGGTCCTCCTTGCTAAGTTTCAGGCCGTGGTGGCCCTTGACCAGCATCTGATAGAGTTTGCTGTTACGGGCGCCGATCTGTCCCGGCTTGCTGTCCGGCACGTTGTCAAACACCGCGTTGTCCCAGAAGAAGGTGAAATCGCGCAGTGCATTGTAGGAGGTGAAAAAGTCGCCGTTGTTGGTCTGCGCGCCCCGGGTGAGGTCCGGGCACTTCTTGCCTTCGGCCGTGCTCTTGGTGTGGCATGCCACGCAGTTGTTATCCAGGACCGGCTGCACGAGGATGGGAAAGCTGAAGGGTTTCGAGCCTTCGACGTCGGGCTTGATCACCGAGGGCGCGCGCCGTAGCGCGGTGGCCGATGTATTGCCCATGCGGTAGCCGTTAGTGGGCGAATTGTGGCAACCCAGGCAGGTCAGGGTTTCACCCGGATGCACATAAGTGGCGCTGCGCATCGACTGCACGGCCACGCCATCGGCATCGAGCGCCTGGAAGTAGACCGGTTTGTCAACCGGCAGTTTGAAGTAAGCGCTGCCATCCTGTTCCACCGGGACGGTTCCGAGCACCATGCGGGCGCTCTTCTGGTCGCCGAAACCAATCTTCGGTTGGTTAGCGATGGGCGTGGTTTTCGGCAGCAGTTGGATCACGCGCAAGGCGGTGATTTTCGGCAGCTCCGTCATCGGATAGATGCTGTCGTAAACATTGATCAGACCCACCGTACCGAAA
>JBAXCM010000182.1:0-8573 GCA_037141475.1 Verrucomicrobiota bacterium
GGTCGGCACCAAGCTCGTCAGATCCGATCCGCTAGGCACGGACAATTGAACGGTCTTGCCGGTGTTATCAATCACTGCTGGATACCCGAGAATGGTGAAAGATGTGAGCAATGCCGGGCCACTGACGCTGAGCTTGCCAGTGGTCGTATCGAAGGTCCATGTTTTCCCCCCATCGACTTTCGTCCAGACCCCGGCTGATCCGGTGAAGCCACCGACGCTGAAGCTAGAACCATAGGTCGGAGTTGTGACATCGACTAGGGTCCAGGAGCCCGACACGAGGGTAACCGCCGAGGTATCGATATTCAAGGCACCGTCTAAATTTGCGATACCGGCACCAGTGATCTTATTGCTGGCGGCGTTGGTGACGGCGCAGGTCAGGGTACCGGCGGCATCGAGAACTAACGTGCCCTTGGTGACGGTGGTGTCGCCGACGTATGTGTTATGGCCGGAGAGAGTCAAGGTGCCGGAGCCGTCCTTGTCCAGTTTGCCCGGTCCGGAAATCACGCCCGCCAGAATTTGGTCCGATGAACTGTCGTAGTGGAGGTGGGTACTGGTATCCAGGGAGATGGCACCCGCGTAGTTGCCATTACCCAGATTGCCCGATCCGGAAGTGTTGCCGTCCTTTGTCATCACACCGCCGATAGTCAGGTAGGCATTCAGCACGCTATTGCCTTTCACCAAGGAAATTGGCCCGGTAAAGGTGTTGACACCGGCAAGACTCAAGTAACTCTGAGAACCCGTTTGTGTCGTGAATTTTGCGGTCAACGACAGCGCGCTGGCATCGCTGACATCAGGAATGGCCGTGTTGAAGATGATCGACTCCCGGTCGCCATTGCCATTGTTGCCAAACACGATCGAAAGCGTCTGTGCACCGCTGGCGGTCGAGGAAATCGGACCGTTATAGGTGAACTTCGTGTCGTTGTCGTTAAAGCGCAGTGTGTAGGTGCCGCCACTGCCCGCAAAGACGAGGGCAGCGTTGTTCGCCACTTCGATGTTCTGAGCTGGCCAGGTTTGCAGCGTTGCATCGTTTTCCATAGTTAACGTCCCAGTGTCATTCCACGTCGTCGTGATGCCGTCAACGATGGTGTTGTTTGCATCGATCGTGAACGTGCCGCCACTGCTGATGGTCGTGTCGGCGATTGCCTGCCCGGGGATACACAGCAACCCGAGCGCTGCCGCTAGGGTGATGTGTCTCAGCGAGACGGTGGATCTTTTGATTAGATTCAGGATTTTCATAATTGTGTTTTCGACTTGTCTTGCATGTTTGAATGCTTGCGGTTCGTGTGTTTGTTGTTGTTGTTTTCTATCGAAATTGATTTTGCGAGCATCACGAGAGATGTGAACCTCGTGTGGATCCCAGGCTAGGGACTTTAGAAAGCCAAAGTTGCTTTCGTTAGGTCAGGGTTTTCGCTCTTGTGTGTGTCAAGTCTTGTGTCTTGAATCTGAGGCGTAGGCTCGCTGGATCATTGCGCCGATGACGAAGGCGTTTGAATGAACCGGCGGTGGCGGCCGGGCCGATGAGGTTGGATTTTAGACGGTGGGATGCGGGCGGGTTCCATCGTGTTGGTTTGTTAATGTTCGTTAGATACCCGCGGCGAGTCATTGCCGTCTCGGCAGGGGGTTCTATTCGATCCACACGAGTTCACCTAATTGTTTTTTTGAGAGACGTGCCTATTTTCTTGTAAGCAAAGACCTACAAGATGCCTAATCTGTGCGATTTTGCCTACAATCAGAGCGAGTTGATATTGGCTAGATATTGAGGTTCTGTGGAGGGCCGTCCGGCCACCACGGTCCATGTAGCGTTGTCTGGCGGAACATAGGCATCTTGCCTGTGATGAAAGCCTATCATCCTGCTACACAACAGTATTGCGGTGAACGGCCCTAACCTGGAAATCACCCATGAGCCTGTCACGTCTCCTGTTCAGGAATTCCCACATTCACCACAAATCCTTCTCTTTAAGCGCTCCAGAGGCACTGCCCATGCTTGTCACGGCTGCGAATCTGGGCTTGCGTGACATCGCCGCTGGAATTATGGCTGCTGCGACGTATTGTGCCGCCACCGCACGCCATGCATTGCTCCCCATCTGCCGCCATTTCATCAGGCCCTGCTCAGCCGTCCAGGACGATCGATGCGCGCAGGTTTGCGTTTTGTCTTGCTGTGATCGCGCTGGGGACGGGGTGCAGTGGGAAACACCGCTCACCTGAGTTGAAGGGCACCGTGGTGGGCGAGCCTGCTGCAGCGCCATCCTCGACCTGGCCGATGACCCGCGGCGGCAAACAACTTCAAGGCCGCGTGTCCGGGCCGGCGCCGCGCCAGCCAGTGGTCGAGTGGACGTTCCGAGCGAAAGGAGCGGTCAGCTCGGAAGCTGCCGTGGCCAACGGGCTGCTGGTATTTGGCAGCGACGAGGGCAACGTGGTGGCGGTGGATTGGCAAACGCACCAACAGCGGTGGTGCGTCGAAACCAAAGATGCGGTTGAGGCCTGCCCGGCAATTGCCGCAGACCGGGTGCTTGTGGGCTCTAACGACGGCCTGTTCCGCGCCCTCGACCTCGCCACCGGCAATGAACTATGGAACCTAAAAGGCGGGGAAAAATTTCCCACAGGCGCGACATTGGTTAGCAGCCCGGATGCTAACGAACCGTGGGCTTTGGTCAATGGTTACGACGGGGTCACTCATTGTTTGCGCGTCAAGGACGGCTCGGAGGTGTGGCACCATGCAGCGGAAAATTATATCAATGGCTCGCCCGCCATCCTTGCCTCCGGCCTGGTCGTCTTCGGCGGCTGCGATTCAGCCATCCATCTCATCCAGCTCAAGGACGGCAGCGCCCTGAGCCAGTTGCCCACCGACGCCCAGATCATCCGCTCGCTGGCGTGCTGGGGCGACTCGCTTTACGGCGTCAATTATGCTAACCAATTGCTGGCTGCAGTGGCAGGTGCCGACAAGCCGGCCTGGGTGTATGAAAATAATGATGGCCAGTTTCTAACGAGCCCTGGGGTGGATGAGACTCGCGTCTATGTGGGAAGTCGCGACAAGCATTTGCACGCGGTGGAGCGTCTGAGCGGAAAACTTGCGTGGAAATTCAAGACTGGCGGGCGGGTCGAGAGTTCGCCATTGGTATTTGATGACGCGGTGGTGTTTGGTTCGAGCGATGGCCGCTTGTATGCCCTCAACACGCAGGATGGCAGCGAAATCTGGAGACTCGATCTCGGAGAAAACCTCGCCGTTGCCCCGGCTTTTGCTGCCGGGCGCATCGTCATCGGCGGTGCCAATGGCAGTCTGTTTGTGATCAAGGGAGGCGAAGCACCATGAACCGACCGCTTAAAATTGCTTTCCTAACGCCCGGAACCGGTGGCTGGTATTGTGGGGCATGCATGCGGGACAACGCTCTGGCCAAGGGGCTGCTAGGGGCCGGGCATGAGGTCTCGCTGTTGCCGATGTATCTGCCCTTGCAGTTGGACGAAGATGTGTTAGCCAGCACGCGTGCCACGCCGGTGTTTTTCGGTGGCATCAATGTTTTTTTGCAGCAAAAGTTTCCGTGGTTCAGGCGCAGCCCAGGCTGGTTTGACCGTTGGCTCAACACGCCGCGATTGCTGCGTCGGGTGGCTCGCCACAGCCACATGACCTCGTCCCGCGACCACGGCGAACTGACGTTGGCGATGCTGCGGTTGGAAGATGATCGCTTCGCCAAGGAGTTGGATAAACTCTGCAACTGGCTCCAAACCAACCCGCCCGATCTCCTCTGCCTCTCCACCGTCCTCCAGGCCGGCCTCATCCGTGAACTCAAACGGCACCTCGGAGACGTCAAGGTCATCTGTTGCTTTCAGGGCGAAGATTCGTTTCTCGACGGCTTGCCTGAACCCTACCGCGACGCCTGTTGGCGCGAGCTGGCACTGCGGGTCCGTGATGCCGATGCGCTTATCTCACCAAGCGAATTCTATGCCGATTTGATGCAACAACGGCTAGGGCCAGATGATCTAACGATTCATGTTGTGCCTAACGGAATTGACCTCGCCGGTTATGTCCCGCAGGCCTCCAAGCCGGGGCCGCCAGTCATTGGTTATCTGGCGCGCATGTGCCGTGAAAAAGGCTTGGAGGTGATGGTTGATGCCTTTATTTACCTGCGTGGCGTGCTGGGCCATCCGGATGTGCGGTTGCATTTGGCCGGTGCCGCCACCGCCGACAACCATGTTCTCATTGCGGAGTTGCAGCAACGTTTGGCGGCGGCTGGGCTAACAGACCAAGCGTGCTGGCAAACGAATATCTCGCGGTCTGACAAGGCTGAGATGCTAGCCGGGCTGAGTGTGTTTTCGGTGCCGGCGCTCTATCCAGAGGCATTCGGCTTGTATGTGATCGAAGCGATGGCCTGCGGGGTGCCGGTGGTGCAACCAGCGAGAGCCTCGTTTCCCGAGATCATCGCCCGCGCCGGGGTCGGCGTATTGGTGCCTTCAAGGAGCACAGGCGCGCTTTGCGATTCCGTTAGGCAGGCACATCCAGCAAGTCTGGATGCCATTGCCTTGGCTCACGCCTGGCAAGAGCTTCTCAGCCAGCCCGGGAAACTGGGCTCGATGGCTGCCGCAAGTCGTCGTGCGGCCGAGCAATTCTATGACGTCAGTGTCATGCGGGACGGATTCCTGGCGCTGGCGCGGCAGATTCTAACCTCTGGCGGGGGCCTGTTGCCCGCCGCCCCACCCTCCGGGCAGGACAGTTCAAATCCATCTGCATAGTCCGCGCTAATTGATGTAAGAAACGTCACGTTCCTATTAGCCGCCACAATTATCTAATTCAGCCATGCCATATCTAACCATTGACAACCAGCGTATTGAGGCCAAGCCGGGAGATACGATCCTTCAGGCGGCGCGTGCGGCGGGTATTGAGATTCCGACATTGTGTTATCTCGAGGGCTTTGAGGCGGGTGCATCATGCATGGTTTGCGCTGTGAAGCTCAAGCACAACGGCCAATTCATCCCGGCCTGCGGTTCCCGCGTGGTGGATGGCATGGAAGTGGAGCACGAAACACCGGAAGTGCGCGACACCCGCCGGATGGCCCTTGAGTTGTTATTCAGCGATCACCTCGGCGATTGCCTGTCGCCTTGCCAGCGGATTTGTCCGGCGCATCTCGGGATTCCGGCCATCCTTAAGCACATGCGCGGCGGCGACCTCGGGATGGCGGCCGCAGTTGCCCGGCGCGATTTGGCGTTGGCTGGCATTCTGTGCCGGATTTGCCATCGCCCGTGTGAAAGCGGTTGTCGCCGCGGTGTGCACGATGAGTCGGTGGCCATCGCCGATTTGGTGGTGCATGCCATCGATAGCGAGCTGGCGGCCGGCAACTCGCGGCCGCCGCTGCGCTCGATTGAGAGATTGGGCAAGGTGGCCATCATTGGGTCCGGCTTCACCGGCCTGAGCGCCGCGTGGTTCTTAGCGCAGCAAGGGTACGCCAGCACGGTCATCGACCAAAATCCCGAGCCGGCAGCCACCCTCCGCGCCGCCTATCCGGATCTGCCCCCCAACTTGTTAGCTGCGGAGTTGCGCCTCCTCGATCGCTCTGGCGTCACATTCCGCAACGCCACCCGCATCGCCGATGCCGCCGGGCTTGCCGAACTAACAGGCGCGTTCGGGGCGGTTCTGCTGGCCACCGGCCCCGGCTCATACGCCCAGGCCGCCGCCCTCGGGCTGGCCTGCGAGGGCAACAAATTTGCCGTCGACAAGGAGTCGATGATGACCTCGGTGCCCGGTGTTTTTGTGGCCGGGCGCGCTCTGCGACCGAGCGGGCATCCGGTCAGTTCAGTCGCTGACGGCAAGGCGGCGGCCCGCTGCATCGAGCAATACCTGACGAGCCAGCCGGTGCGGCGCCCGGCCAACCCCTTCAGCGTGTTCATGGGCAAGCTGGCGGATCCGGAAATGGTGGATTTCATGCAGGAAGCGAGTGCCACGCCTCGTGCCGGGGCCAAAACGATGGCCATTGATATCGGCCGTGCCATTGAAGAATCCTCCCGCTGTGTCCTGTGCAATTGCGCCAAGGCCGATGTCTGCAAGTTGCGCCAACTCGCCATCGATTACGACGTCAACCTCCATCGATTCACCAGTGGTGAGAGGATGCGTTACCAACGCAATGTCGAGCATCCCCTGGTGCGCTTCGAGGCAGGCAAGTGCATCCGTTGTGGCAATTGCATCAAGGTAGCCGGCGACCACAAAGAGGCCCTCGGCCTGACGTTCATCGGCCGCGGCTTCGACGTGCACCTCGGTGTTCCATTCCACGAATCCATGCGCGACGGTCTGCTAGAAGCCGCCCGCGCCGCCGTCGCCGTTTGCCCCACCGGTGCCCTGACGCTGCGCGAATAAGGCGCGGAGCCTGCGAGCAGTTCAAACCATCCGCCCGGAATTGTTTCGCAATAATATCGCCAATGTGGATTCTCAGCGATGCGGAGATGAGGAAATGTTAGATTGCACTAACGGGAACACTGCGCAATTCAGTGGTTTTCAAAGCGTCGGCGCGCATCGGCATGGGTCTCGATGAGGATATCGAGGATGCGTTGCTTTTCTTCGGCCGGGAGGTAGGCATAGCGGTCCTTGGGATCGCGGGAGCGGAGGGCGGCCAGGAGGCGGTCGAGGATGCGGTTTTTGAGGGTGGCGGGCAGGGCGAGGAAACTTTCCGAGTAGATCAGGAAGCTGCAGCGCTGGAGCAAGAGGCGATCATGGAGTTGCAGGTCTTTGAGGGAATGGCCTGCGGAGCTGCGTGGTGCGCCTCGGGCAAAGGCTTGTTTGAAATCAGGGTTGCCTACGATGCCCTCCGGCAGCGCGGCAGCACGCCGGAATAACAGGTGGTCAACGACGTCTTGGGCGACTCCGGACACGACGCTTCTTACGCTATCATAAGCGGGTTCATCGGTGACGGGCTCCTTGAGGCTGGTCTGTAGCTCGTGTTGATAGGCGAGCATTTTTCGATACATAAGACCTGCCGTGGTGATCGAGTTATGCATCGCCAGTTGGTGCTGGAAAACGAGTAAGGCCACGACGTCACTGGTAGGTCTGGGGTAATCGCTAGTGGCGAAAAAACCCGTCAACTTCTCCGGTCGCTGTGGCGTGGGGGTGAAGACGAGTTGTTCGGATTGTTCGGAGCCGCACCCATTGCCGCGATGGGCGGGTTTCCCCTGATAGCCCGTTACATACCAGCCGCCCCACCGTTGCTCGAACGGAGTTTCGTCATCGACGAGCACGCTGCCGTGGCGCAGCATCGGTTCGCCACTGGCATCAGGGAAAATCGAGCGGGCGAAGAGGCCTGGAATGTCCCGCACAAAGGTGCCGCCGTGGCAGCGCAGGCAATCAGAATCTCGCTCGATAACAGGTGGCTGCTTGCGTGCAGGATCCAGTGCGAACGAGTAGAAGATCGGGCCGAGTTGTGGATCGATAGCCGTCACCTCCATCAAACCACCTGGAACCCAACCCACATAAACTGAGTCGGAAAAATACAGGGCTCGCGGTCGATCCGGGCGAATCCGGGCCCGCTGCAGACTGGTCTTGGAAAATACCAGGATTTGGCTGGCGGCCGACACATCCAGTGCGTCTAGCAATGATTGCAATGCTTGCTTGTCACTGCCGGTGAATGCCAGTTCGCCCGAGGCGATGCGTTGGCGCAGTTTTGCCAGGGCGTCGTTTGCTGGGGTCGCCGAATAGCTCACCGGGGGCTGCTCGTAATCCGGGACGTCCTGGCTGCGGAGTAACCCAGCGGCTGCCAGAAGCATGGCTGCGACCAGCGGTTTTCCGGTGGCTCGAATGAGGGATTGGGCTTTAGTGGGCATGGGTTGTCAAGAAAGGTAAAGCAGAAGCATGTCCAAATGGAAATTGAAATCGGTTGAAGCCCGGCGCACAAGCAAGGATTCTACCGATTCCAGAGCCCTCAGGAGAGGAGGTTGCAATACAGTGCAACCGGAGGAGAGCCTTCTCCTCCGTTAAAAAATGAGTGGCTGAACGGGTGTTGGTTTCTGGAATCCGGTTTGGGTTTCAGTAGCTCCAGTGTTCATGCCGGACGGGTAGGCGGTTGAGAGAGTCCTGGTGAGAGCGCCACTTCGGCATGTGCTGGTTCATCAGCGCGACGAAGCGGGCGTTGTGGGTGGGTTCAAGAAGGTGGGCCAGTTCGTGGACGATAAGGTATTCGAGACAGTCTGCTGGTTTTTTGGCTAGGTCGGTGTTCAACCGGATGTGGCGGGCTTGGTGGTTGCAACTGCCCCACTTGGTTTTCATGCGCTGGACGAAGACTCGCTCCACCTTCACGCCGAGGCGTGCTTCCCATTTGGTGATCAGCGGCATGGCGGCCAATGATTCGGAAGGCCTGAAATACGGCACCATTCGCACGCCCGAAAAAATGTTCCTCCGCTGGAAGGAGGACGAGGAAGACGACTCCCGCTACAAGCTCGACAAGTATCTCATCAAAATGTGCCGGAAAGACCGGCTCATCGAACTGATGCACGACTTTGTGCTCTTCGACGGCGGCATCAAGAAGTTGCCACGGGTTCACCAATACTTCGGCATCAAGAAATCACAGAAGAAGTTACTCCAATACATCGGCGGTATCATC
>JBAXCM010000183.1:0-8560 GCA_037141475.1 Verrucomicrobiota bacterium
ATGTATAACTATTGCCGCTGCCGACATTCACGCCGTCCAAGGTGATTTTTGCAATGGTGAAGCCGCTGCCCGCTACGATGTTATACGTCTGGCTGCCGCCGCAAATGACCGACGTCGTGCCTGCCGGGGTGATGGTGCCGCCATAACCGGCCTGCGCGTTGATGGGATAGGAGAATGTGGCGGAAATCGTGTGATTCGTCCGAACGTCCGCGAAGCTGAAGTTGCTGCGCTGGCCCATTGGCTGGCCATCGATGGCCAAAGCGACAATGGCCCCCCCGCTCGGCGTGATGGTAAAACTCTGCCCGGCCCCCTGCACCACGCCAATGGCTCCGCTCGGGCTCAGGCTGCCGCCGGCGCTGGCAGTGGCATTGAGAGTGAATCCCGGCGCGCTCGCGGCAAAGGTCGCTGCAATCGTGTGGCCTGCGTAAAGGGGATCAAACGTATAGGACCTGACTGCGCCCACAGAGACGCCATCCACCGTCACATCCGAAATGAATTTCCCGGCATCCGGGGTAATGGTGTAGCTGGCGGTTTTCCTTTTGAGATACGGGGTGTCGCCAGCGGGACTTATGCCTCCGCCAGTTCCGGCACTTGCAGAGACAACATATTTGGCATTGACGTCATCCACATAGAAGGGTGAGGCGGGCAAGCCATCCTTGTTATAGAGATTGCAACCCACCGGATTCTGCCAACAGGCATAGGCGACACGGCGTGGGACAGCCACCGAAGGGGATGAGACGACCACGGTATTGCCTGCGATCGTGGCGGTGGCCGCATACCAGGATCCGGTTGCCGCAGCGATGGAAAATTTCTGAAGGCTACCACCAACGACTTCTGCGGTGGGCAGATAGGGAGTTTTGGAACCTACCATCAGGCCGCTGCCGAAGTGGTCGAACGCGCACACCAGAGTGCTGCCGGAGATCGTGACGTCCCTGAGGATCGGGCCGCTGGTCTCAGTGATGGCCCGCCCATAGTCGTTTTTGAGTGCCCACAATGCCAACCGTTCACCTAGGTCCAGCTTATCGAGCGGATGCATATCCGCCGAATCCCCGATGTCCAGTGCCGAGGCCATTCCGGCGTGCGGCAACGCCATCGCATTCGCCTGCTGAATCCGGGTATCCGCATCCCAGCCGCCTGATATCAATACCGGAGTGGCATCCGCCGGGAGCGTGCCCCAGTTGGCTAACTGCACGAAGTAGAACGCCAGGTCATCCATGCCTGCCATCCTCTTGTAACCCTGTGACAGCGCCTTCATTTTCAAAAAATAACTATCGGCAGATTGGGTGGTACTTTCGCTGTTTTCGCCCTGATACCACACCAAGCCCTTGGCCGGCAGCGGTGAGTATGGATAGACCATGCCGTTGAACAGCGCAAACGGTCCCCATGGCAAGATGCTCTGGCTGTAAAGGGGTGCCAACACCGGGATATCCGTGGCTCCCTCGGGAGCCAGCCACGGGTCAATGCGTGTTCCACCCACCGATGAAACAAACAACCCGATCGGTATGGCCGACCCCTGATCCTGGCAGATCTTACGGCCAAAGTAAAAGGCCACCGCCGAAAAACCCGAGGCGCTCGAAGGACTACAAACTATCCAACTCCCAACCATCGTCTTGAGCGCCACATCCGAGGTAACCAACGGCGCGCTGAACTGCCGCAAAACCGGATAGTTGGCACTATCGATATCCACTTGTCGGTTGCAACCGCTCAAGCCAAAGGCCATGTTCGACTGGCCGCTGCAGATCCACACATCCCCAACCACCACATTGCTGATGCTCACCGTGTTAGCCCCGCTCTCGGTGGCGCTCAGATTGCCGCCCACCGCATTCACTCCCATCGAATCTAGCATGACCTGCCAGTTGCCGCCGGCGTCCGAGAGTCCAGTCTTCGTCTGCCCGTTGAATGTGACACTGATGGCTTTGCCAGCTGAGGCGGTGCCGGTCACCGGCACCGGCTTGCCGCGTTGGAGAACCATGTTTGAGCCGAACACGGGAGCGAGAACAACGGTGGCGCAGGCCTGAGGCCAAGCGGCGGCCAACAAGAAAAATATCAAGAAAATTCGCTGAATAGACATGGTCTTGAATGATTGAAAAAGAGGCGGCAATGCCCTCGAATCATCACTTAGGCGGGTCACCGAACAAGGCGATTTACTGGCCATTTTGCGAAGCGATTGGCCATTTTGCGAAAGGCGGCAATTTTGCTTGGATAAATGATGCATCCACAAACTCCGCAAATGAATTGACTTGCATTCCTGCAGGTGCCAGCTGCTAGCCCACGGGTTCACTCAGAACAAGCGAATCCGCACGCTTGTTCTGCTAGGATCATTCAAAATCATCCCCAACTCCAAAATTTCCTCTTTGCTGAGATTTTCTGTCACTTGATGATTGACATCGCCGGTTTTTGAATTCGGAATCCCCCCCGCCGTGGCGCTTCAGAGCGTCACAGAAATGGCTCACCCGGCCGTCATATAACCCACAACAAACCGATGAATCCCGTATCCCGCGTCGTGCCAATGCATAGCTGCGCCCTAGCCGCTATGCTTGCCCTCAGTGCTGCCCAAGCTGCCACATACCCGACATTACTTGGGTATTGGCCTACCAACGAAGGCAGCGGTACCACCATCTACGACTTTTCAGCCAACCTGAATGATGGAACATTCGCCACCACCACCCATGCGCCAACGTGGTCAACCGGTCACACTGGCAGCGACATCGGCCTGGCCTTCAGCAGTGCGGCTGCCCAGTATCTGACGATTCCAGACAATGCCTCGCTGCACGTCGGCAACAGCAGCAACAAGCCCTTCACCATTGGTTGGTGGGCCTATGACAACTATTCCTATTACGGGACCGCTTGGTGCTTCAATAGCAATAATTCCTCCGGCGGCCGGGGCCTGTTTGCTCAGGGGCCAAACTATCCTGCGGATTCGCATATCTATACCACGTACTCAAGTAATGCGAGTTGGAAGATGACCAACGGCTTGATCTGGACGGCAAACGCCTGGCATTATCTTGCGGTCACTTGGGACGGATCGACGATCAAGGTATTCGTTGATCCGCAAAACCAAACCACGCCGGCTGCTGCCGCGTCCAAGGCTTGCACCGTCTCGCTTTCCAGTTGGGGCACACTTTATTGGGGGTTGGATTACACAGCCAGCGCCGACAAATTTGGCGGCTCGTTGCAGCGGATGACCATTCTGGACAAGGCGGTGGCGTCACAGGCGGACTTCACAGCGCTGAGTGCCGGAACCCACGCTGCACAACTCGGATACTGGTCCGGCTTGGGAGCCGACACCAATTGGAATAACTCCGATAACTGGGGCGGGGCTCTGCCATCCACCCGACGCCCCCTCATCTTTGACACGTCCACAGCACTGACTAACAATAACAATTTCTCGGCGAACAGCAAGTTTGCAGGAATGCAGTTCCGAGCCACTGCCGGGGGCTTCACTCTCAATGGCAATGCCGTCAACCTGACCGGCGACGTGGTCAATAACAGCAGTGCCGCCCAAACGATTTCCGCGCCGTTAGTGCTAGATGGAGGCACTCGCACGTTCAACGCCGCCGCAGGTGACCTCAGCGTCACCACAGGAATCACCCAGGCCGCCAGCCAAACCAACGGCCTCTCCAAGACCGGAGCCAACACCCTCAAACTTGCCGGCACAAGCACGTATTCCGGGGCCACCAGCGTCACAGCCGGCAAGCTCCTGCTCAACACCGCCACTTTGGCTAACTCGGCCGTCACCCTCAATGGTGCTTCCGCCGTGCTGGCCGGCAATGGCACCGTCACACCCGCCTTGGCATTGCAAGCGTCCGCGACCCTCGCGCCGGGCGTCGATGCCAGCAGCGTCGGCACAATCAACTGCGGTGGTGGGTTGTCGCTCAATGCTGCGACACTCTCCATGAAGCTCGGCTCCCTCAGCGACCAGATCGCAGTCACTGGTGATGTTACCCTAACTGGGGCCACCACTCTGGCCATCAGCCAGGCAGCCGGATTTTATTATGGCGACTACACGCTGGTGAGTTACACGGGAAATCTGCTAGGCAGTGGGTCGATCCAGGCACCGACGAGCACCAGCTCGTATGGTTATAGTATTGTTACATCCACGCCGCACCAGATCATTTTGCACGTGTACCTGCCGCCATCCACCAAGATCTGGAACGGCCTGGCGGGTGGGGTTGCCAATGGGGCTTGGAACGTCGGTTCGGCTTCGACATGGGTTTCCTCCGGGTTGCCGAGCACCTACAACGAAGGTGCCTACGGCAACGATCCGGTGGTGTTTGATGACAATGCCGCAGGCACCACCGACGTGACTCTCAACACAGCAGTCAGTCCCTTCACCGTCACCTTTGGCAACAGTTCCAAGGCGTACACCCTCAGTGGCAGCGGGCAGATTGCCGGTGCCACCGGCCTGAACATCAGCGGGGCGGGGTCGGTGACGCTTGGTACCGCCAACACGTACAGTGGCGACACCGTGATAGGAGGCGGAACCCTGACACTGGCCAATGGCGGAGCACTGGCCGGAAGTACTCTCAATTACAACAATCAGGGTGGCACCCTGAGTTTTGGCAATTTAGCCAACGTGACATTAGGCGGCCTGAAGGGCTCGGAGGATCTCGTATTGGACAACGGTTCGGCCGCCGCTATCGCTCTGACGGTTGGCGGCAATAACCAGAACCCCCAGTATGACGGGGTTTTGGCCGGCGACGGCAGTCTGACCAAAACCGGCACAGGCACGTTGACCCTAACCAAATCAGCCACCTATCTCGGGAGTACCACCGTGGCTGGCGGGGTGCTGGTGGCATCCGCGCTGCCGAATACCAGCCATGTGAATGTCACCAGTGGCACCCTTAACGTCCAAGGATTGAATGCCGCGGCGCCCGTCAACGTGGCCAGTGGCGCAACAGCTAACATCTCCGGCATCAACCAAAGCCTGGCGGCCCTGACCAATGCCGGCGTCGTCGCATTCACTGCCGCCAGCGGCACCACCACGCTGGCCAGTCTGGATGGCCTGGGGACCAGCACCTTTGCGGCAGGCGGCAGCATCGGCAGCTTGACCAGTGGCATTGTCAATTTCAACGGCAGCGGGGCGGCCGTCACGACCATGGGGGAGGCCACCGTCAATCTAGCCAGCGGCACCATCCTCAGCGTGGCGGGAGGCTCTCAGACCACAGGAACCATCAACGGCAGCGGCAGTCTGAATATGAACGGAACCGGCACCCTCACCTTGAACGGTGCCAACACCTACAGCGGCAACACGATGGTTAGCAGTGGCACCTTGAGCACTAACAGCATGTCCGCTCTGGGGAGCACCGGTCTGCTCATTGTTGAGAACAATGCCACCTTCCAGTACACCGGTTCGGCATCAGTGACCACCTCACGATGGTCTGCCAGCGGCGCACCCGGGAAGGCGTTTATTGATATCTCCGATAGCAATGCCAATTTCACCATCACCGACAATCGCTCCGATTTGCAAGCGATCACAAAGGTTGGAGCAGGCACGCTCACGCTGTCCAGCCACGCCTCGCTGGCGGGCAATACCGGCGGCGCAGTAAGCGTCACAGGAGGCACTTTGGTGTTAGCCGGCTACACGGACAACATCAATTGGTTCAACACGGCATCGAGTATTGCGGACGTGCAGGCTGGAGCCACCCTGAAGTTTGGCAAGTACACCGATAACAACATGCACAACGGGCAGATTTATGCGGCGGCCTCGTTTCACATGTCTGGAGGCACCTTTGATCTGAATGGTGATGTTTCTAACACGGTTCCGGTTATCGACGGCAGCGGGTTCATCACGAACAACTCGGCCAGTGCTGCCACGGCCACCCTCAACGTCAATGCCAACCGGGCGTTCAGCGGAAATATCACCGATGGGTTAGGCAAAGTGGCGCTCAACCTGAGCGCTGGCGGTAATACGTGGACCCTCTCCGGGGTGAATACTTACAGCGGCGCCACGTTGATCAACGGTGGCAGTTTAACGGCCGGTTCAACCAGTGCCTTGTCGCCAAACTCGAGTTATACGGTGGGCGGCAACCGGTCGTTGGCGCTCGCATCTTTCGATAACTCGATCGGTTCGCTGAGTGGCGGCGGCAACGTGGTGCTGGGCACAGCCACTCTCACGCTCGGGTCTGACAATACCAGCACGACGTTCACCGGTGGGATTACCAGCAGCGGCGGCGGATTGGTCAAGACTGGTAGCGGCACTCAGGTGCTATCCGGCAGCATAGGCTACAGTGGCGATACCATCGTCTCCGAAGGGACGCTCCAACTGGGGAATATCAATCTAGCCAGCGCCGCATCCACGGTCACCATTGCATCCTCGGGTGCCACTCTCAATCTTGCTTTTAGCGGCAGCCAATCCGTTAGCCAACTCTACATCGGCAACACCCTGATGCCAGCTGGCATATACACTGCTATTGGCAACTCCGGCGGCACTGCCATCTCGCAGATATCCGGCACCGGCTTGCTAACCGTCTCCTCCGGAGCCCAGACCGCCTACGGCAGTTGGGCGAGCGCCATGGGTCTAACGGGCGTGGCGGGTTCAGCCACCGACCCAGCCCCCACTGCCAACCCCACCGGCGACGGTCGGATTAATTTGGAGAAATTCGCCTTCAACGGCAACCCGCTCAACGGAGCCAACGACGGCAAGATGGTGAGCAAATTGGTGACTCTCCCGTCTAACGGTGTCTATGCATTCACTCTCACCGTACCGGCACGCAGTGGGGCGAGCTTTAGCGGGAATAGCGAGCAGGTGTCGGCCCCTGTTGATGGGATTGTGTACACGATTCAAGGAAGCACTTCACTTGATGCGGCGACGTGGAACCTGGCTGTATCGGAAGTCACCGACCCCGGCGATTTGGCGGCCATCCAAGCCGGCCTTCCAGCGCTTTCAAATAGCAATTGGACGTACCGCACATTCCGCGCGCCCGGCAGCATCAGCCCAAGCAATCCGCAGGTATTTCTCCGCGCCATCGTGAGCCAGTGACAGTGAGGCATTGAAAGAACGAGCACCTATGGGTCTTGTCACGCTTCGGTCTTCAGGGTTGAGTTTTCTCACGCGCCAAACTCGTCTTTCAGCGTAGAATCTCCCCGAATCCGATCATGCATTTCCTAACTACTCCCGGGGCGGCCCACCGCGCCATTGTTGCCGCCATTGCCTCCGTGACCGCAGCCCACACTGCCTTTGGCGGGTTGGTGGCGTATTGGAATTTGAATGAAGGCAGTGGCATCACCGCCAATGATATCTCGGCTAACCACAACGCCGGCACATTGACGGCAGTGGCTGGCGGCGGTGTTCCCACCTGGGTGGCGGGACACACCGGCCTGGCTGGTGACTTTGCCCTCAACACGTCCGCCCAAGGGGATGTGACGGTACCGGATTCCAGCAGCCTGCACATCACCAATGCATTCACCCTCGCCGCTTGGGTGTTAGACAATGGTTCTAACTACGGCCATGTATTTTCTGCCGGTGGCACATCGACGACTCGCGCTTGGTTGCTGCAAACCAGTCATTCTGGTGGCGACTCCGACTATTTTTGGTCAGACACGGGCAACACCGGTTTCAAAAAGAGCCTGGGTTACGTCACCCCGCTGGCTGCGTGGCATCATTTGGCGCTCACCTATGACGGCAGCAATCTGCGAATCTACAATGACGGCGTGCTGAAAAATACCGTAGCCCAATCTGGATCGCTGGCCGCATGGGGCGAGCTTCATCTCGGTGCTGCCGCCAATAACTCGGGTGCCAATGGCAGCGCCGTCAATGGTGCCATCGACGACCTGATCATCTTCAACACCGTCGAAAATGTCCCCTCGATCATGAATGGCACCCACCCCGCCATGGTCAACCTGGTTTGGTCAGGCGGTGCCACGCCCAACGGCAACGGCCAGTTGCTCTGGAGCAATCCTGCCAACTGGGGCGGAGCCACCATGGCCGCTGGAAAGACGCCCATCTTCGCCACCGCTGCCGCAACCGGTGCCACCACCAACTTCAATGACTTTACTAACAACACACAGTTTGCCGGCATCACTTTCAACACCGGCGCTGCCGCCTTCACCCTCAACGGAAACACCATCAATCTAACTGGTGACCTCATCAACAACAGCGCCAACACCCAAACGATATCCACTAATTTGGTAATCGATGGTGCCAGCCGCACCTTCAACACCGCATCTGGCAATATACTTGTCACCGGTGCCATCAGCCAACCCGCAGGCCAAACCAACGGCCTTGTGAAAAGCGGGAGCAACACTCTAACGCTCACGGGTACCAGCACTTACACCGGTGCCACCAACGTCAACGCCGGCAACTTGCTGCTCAACGGCGCTTCGCTGGGTAACACCCCCACCTCAGTGACCGGCAGCAGCGCCCAGCTGGCCGGCACCGGCAGCGTAACCGGCCCGGTGACCGTCGCGACGTCTGCCCATCTGGCACCCGGCATCAACGCCACCACCATCGGCACTCTCGCGCTGAGCGGCGGACTCACGCTCAACGCCGCCAACATGGATATCAAGGCCGCTGCGCCGGGCACCAGCGACGTGGTGAATGTGACAGGCAACCTAACCC
>JBAXCM010000184.1:0-8533 GCA_037141475.1 Verrucomicrobiota bacterium
GGGAGCTAGCAAAAACACCCCGACCACCACTACGGCCACTCCTAACAGGACAAAAAGCACGATCTTTCCAGACGCATCCTCGGCAACGGGCCGCCGACCCACTCCAGAAACTCTGGCCGCGTTGGGCGTGCCAGGGCGGCGCATCGCCTTCGTGCCTTGGACGGTTTTACCGACCTTGGCTGCCGCTGGGGCCGCTGCGACCTGTGTGATGGCCCGCAAATCCCTGGCCATGTCTGCAGCACTGACGTAGCGCTGCTCGGGCACCATGTGAGTGGCCCGACGGATAATCGCATCAAACCGCGCGTCACATCCGCAAATGACCGACGCCGGACGCAAATCACTGGCCGGCAACCGCCCGGTCAGCAACTCATGAAGCACCACCCCAACGGAAAAGACGTCGGCCCGCGCATCAACCCGGTGCGGATGCTGCAGCACCTCCGGTGCCGTGTAATGCGGCGTGCCAAAAATCGTTTCGCCCACCTTGACAGCGGCACCGATCGGCCGGGCCAGCCCGAAGTCGCCGATTTTCGGCCTGGCTTGCTGATCGAGCAGGATGTTTCCCGGTTTAATATCGCGGTGGAGGACGCCGTGTTCATGGGCATGGGCGAGGCCCAGGCAGATTCCCACGACGATTCGGGCGGCCGCCTCGGGGGCAATGGCGATGCCGTGTGCAGAATGATAGAGCGTTTGTCCCGGCACAAACTCCATGATGATGAAGAGCATGCCCGCCACCTCCCCGAAGTCATACACGCCAATGAGGTTGGGGTGATTGAGCCGCGCCATCGCCTTGGCTTCCGCTTTAAAATTAGCACGGAACGATTCATCCTCGCCAAACTCACGCGGCAAAATCTTGATGGCAACCGGCCGGTCCAGCGAAAGCTGCACCGCCTTATAAACCGCGCCCATGCCGCCCATGGCAATAAGACACTCAATCTCGTACCCCGGAAAAAGGGGGGCAAGGCGAGAAGGTTCGGGCGCTTCGAAGGTCTCGGTGGTGGTGGAGTCAGTCATCAGACAGGGCGGATGGATTTTGTTCAGGAGGCAGCAGAATTCAAGCACAATCCCCTGCGGCATGGAAGTGGCAGCCAAATCGCACCTCTCACGCCGACACGTCGCAGCCTGTTTAAAACCCGACTCTCCGGAAAAGTTGCACGCCCCGTCGCGGCGCGTCCCACAAACGTGGGACACCTAAATAGGGACGTGACGGATTACCAAAATTCTGCATACTTCACCGGTTACCTCTGGTTGCCCAACGGATGAAGATTTAAACGACGTAAGGGATCCAAGAAATAACTGGTCCACCGCCCCGTACCGGAACCGCAATTTGAATGTGTAAGGAGACAAAATGAAAGCAATGAACATGAATCTAAGAAAAACAAGTTTGTTAGTCCTGACAGCCATAGCGCCGTTGGGAGCGATCACCAGCGTATTCGCGGCCATGCCGACATTGGTGGTCACCGGCAGCGGAGCGAAGGCTCCGGGAAGTTTTATTGGCACCTTGGGCAAGCCGGGAAATTCCGCCACCTGTTACGACGTGGTTCTTAATAATTCGGGCGTCCCCATCACTTCACTCGGCGGCCCCGCTGCAACACCGCTGTGGCGGGCCGTGACGCCGGCCGGTTTGATTGTCGAAAAGACGAACAACGGATGGGACTTGAAAGACGAGACGTTCACCGTGAAGGATTCCTTCAACAACTCCACCGGAGGCGGATTCAACGGCCACGACATGGATGTTCTTCCCAACGGACACGCCTTGGTCTTGTCTGGCGAAACCCGCTCGGTGGATATGAGCCAGTATTTCCCGTTCGGTCGGCCCGATGCCGTCCTTTCCAGTGCGGTCATTCAGGAGATCGACGCCAATAAGCGCGTCGTTTTCCAGTGGCGCGCCTTGGACCACCTGCCCATCACCGACTCTCTCGCCGATGTCGACATCGCCTCCGTGGACCTGAACCACGTCAACACGATCGCCATCGACCCACTGGATAACAATTACCTGATCTCCCTCAGAACCATGTGCCAGATTCTCAAGATCAGCCGGACCACGGGCGAAGTCATCTGGCGCCTCGGCGGCAAGCACAGTGACTTCACATTCATCGGCGAACACCCGGAAAATGCGCCCTATTACTTCATGGGCGAGCACCAGATGCACCGGTTGATCAACGGCAACCTCACGTTCTTTGATAACGGCACGATCCAAATGGTCGGGACCAATACGCCAACGCCGCGAGCCTACTCGCGAGCGGTCGAATATCATCTCGACGAGGTCAACATGACCGCGACACTGGTGTGGGAATACCGCCATAGCCCGGACATTTCAACTCCCAGCGAAGGCTCAGTCCAGCGCTTCCGCAATGGCAATACCCTCGTCGGCTGGTTCTCAGCCGCCACCGATGGCGTCAAGCCGATTCTAACGGAAATCGACAATCAAAAGAATGTGGTGTTCGAATTAACCGCGCCTGGATTCAAGGCCCAATCGATTCTCATCAAGAAAGTGTGGAACAGCCCCGATCTGATTCATGGCGACACCTATCAAAATATCGCCGCGGGCCAGGCATACCCTGCGGTTAATTCCGGCAGCACGGTGGCAGTGACCGGCTTGACAGGCAATGCTTCTAACCAATTGGTCGTCAACCGCTACGATGATGCGGTGCGCCTGCCGAAGTTTTCCGGCAAGGCTCCTCAGGTGCTCATGCAACACGTGACACTCACCGGCACCGGCATCGACAGCCTGGCCGCCAACCTCAGCCTCGACTTGCCGCCGAATGACTTCTGTTACGACACACCGTTGTATCAGGATCCAGCCACGGTAACCGTCTATCAGCGCGCCACTGCGACGAGTGTGTTTGCCCCGCTGCCCACGGTGTATGATCCGGTCGCCAAGAAGTTGAATGTTACGGGTGCTCAACTGGGCGAACTCATCTTCGCCTATCCGGATCTGCCGGAAATCCCGCTGCCACCCATTTTGTTCGGGCAAGCCATGGCAGGCACGGTGAACCAGGCCCAACCTGTGGTGTTCCAGTGGACGCCAAACGGCTTCGTCAGTTCCTATCAATTACAAGTGGCCACGGATCCGGGATTCTCCAGTCCGGTGGTTGATCAGAGCGGGCTGACGGTGATGACTTATACGCTACCAACCGTGTCGGCCGGCACCAAATATTACTGGCGCGTCCGGATCACCAATGACGGTGGAACGGGGGCTTGGGCCACCGCCTCATTCACAACCGTTGCACCGATGACTTTGGTCAAAGCCCCTAACGGCGCCGAAGGCTGGGTCCAGGGTGTGAAGTACTTCATCCGCTGGAGTAGCAACCTCTCAGAAAGCGTGACTCTCGATCTTTACAAGGGTGGGTCATTTTTGAAAAACATCACCACCACCGCCAATGCGAGCGCCTATGAGTGGGAGTGCGATCTGACGGTAGCTCCCGGCAATGATTACTCAATTCGAGTCAGAAGTTCCACCAATCCTGCCGTGTATGATGATAGTAACGCCCCTTTCGCTATTGTCACTGCGGATGATCCGGCTACCAACCAAGCACCGAAGTTCACCGGTTATGCGGTAGCCACCCCGGCCGGACAGCCATTGGCGCTGAGCCCGGCAAAGATTTTGGCCCGCACCAGTGATCCGGATGGCGATGCCGTGTCCTTGACCCGCAGCTTCGGACCGAGCGCCAATGGCGGAACCGTGGTCCTCTCCGACAGTGTCACCTACACCCCACCGGATGGCTTTGTTGGATCTGATACCTTCGATGTGGAACTCACCGACAGCCACGGCGCTAACACCCGGGCAACCATCACCGTCATGGTGTCCGCCGCAACCGGTGGCGCGAGCCAAAACCTCACGGACTTCGCCATCCAAGACGGCAAGGCCCAAATGATTTTCCGGGGCATTCCGGGACGTTCCTACAGGATCCAGCGGAGTATCGATCTAACTAATTGGACCGACCTTGGCAGCGCCAATGCCGGAGCCGACGGCAAGATCCCTTTCAGCGACCCGGCGCCGCCCTCGCCACAGGGCTTCTATCGCACCCAAGCCAACTAATTCCAATCACTTGCACCTATGAAATCCCCCATTTTTTATTTCGCCGCTTGCGCCGTGATGTTCGCCCCGTGCTGCGCTGATGCAGCCACGCCACTGGTGTCTAACAAGCTTGTGAACACCGTCATTCCCGACAATAACAGCAGCGGTCTCACCTCGATCATCGCCATCGCAGGCAGCGGCCAAACGGTCGATTCAGTCGATGTATCCATTGACGTCAGAAACGGCTGGAATGGCGACATGTATGCATATCTCGAGCACAACGGCGTGATCAGCGTATTGTTGAACCGGCCGGGACGCACAGCGGACAATCCTGCGGGAGCCGTTTCCAGTGGCATGCAGGTGACCTTGACCGATTCCTCCTTGGCTGACATCCACACTGCAATTTCCGGAAGTTTAGGCGCGAGCGCCAGCGGAATTTATCAGCCGGATGGCAGGGCGGCGGATCCCGGTTTGGTTACAGATGCTTCGCCGCGCAGCCTCTATCTATCCGGCTTCAGCGGCCAAGCTGCAGACGGGGCGTGGACTCTCTTCGTCGCCGACCTGGCAGGCGGGGATGTCGCGACACTCAATTCGTGGAGCCTTTCCATCAGCTTGGTTCCGGAGCCATCCAGCGCCTTGCTGGTTTGCGCCGCGTTGCCGCTCTTGCTCCGCCGCCGCCGCTTTTGACCGATTGGACATGACCGAGGAATGATATGCACACACAAGAAATGAAGTTATCCCGCCTATCGGCACTGGTGTTATTGGGCAGTGCCATAACCTCTCTCGCCGGGCCGACGAGTATTCCCGGTATCACCGTGAATCAATATCTACCGGCTGCGGTCTCGCCCGGCCGGGTGTTTCTGGCGGTGGCCTCGGCATCGCCAGACGTCGGTAACTATTTGCTGATCGTGAACAATGACGGGAGCCTGGCTTGGTCGCTCGAAGCGAACACCGACTCGATTTATGACTTCAAGGTGCTGCCTAACGGCCAACTCCACTATGCTTCGTGCACAGGGGCTCATGGCTGGGCGGACGGTGGCGATGCGGTTCACGAGATCCTCAACGAGGACTATACCCCGAAGGAAACCATCACCGGAGGCAACGGCTATGTGGCCGATGGTCTCGATTTCCAAATGTTACCTAACGGAAATGTCCTGCAATTCGGTTATTACATGAGCGAGGTGGACATGAGCAAGATCGTGGCCGGCGGCAACCCCGCGGCCTTGGTGGCGGGCGGCGTGATCCAGGAATTGGATGCGCAGCGAAACGTCATCTTCCAATGGCGCACATGGGACCACTATCCGTTTGCTGGCCATGTGACGGGCACCGGTGCCGTCATCGATGCCTTTCATATCAACTGCCTGTTTGAGGACGTCGATGGCAACATTATCTTCGGAACACCGGAGTGGATTAAAAAAATCAATCGCCAAACCGGAGATATCATCTGGCACCTGGGCGGTAGTGAGAACCAGTTCACATTTGCCGGTGGCGGCGCGGCCAGCGACTTCGGCGGAAATGGGATGAGCCTGTTACCTAACGGGCACTATCTCATTCATGACAACGGGAGCGGAACCCCCACCTCGATGGTGCGCGAATACGTCCTGGACCAAGTGAACAAAGTCGCCACGCGGGTCTGGACTTACTCGTCCTCGCAGGCAGTCACCTCCGGCTGGGGTGGAAGCGCCCAGCGCCTGAGCAATGGCAACACCTTCATCGGTTGGGGCGACACCGGCGGCGCGGCGCTTCCCACTTGCACCGAAGTCAATGCCACCGGCCAGAAGGTGCTGGATATATCATTCACCAATCCACTGGTTGAGAGCTACCGCGCGTTCCGCTTTCCCTGGCCACCCTCCGACCAGTTGATCGAGGCCTCGGCGCACGAGGTGCTCTCCGGCAATAGTTATGGATTCACCGGCACGGGTGTCAGCCTTGATGTGAAGGCAGGCGGCGGAACAGCCAGTGATCCCTACAACGATTTCACCGTGACGCGTGAACCCTACGCCCCGCTCAATCCCGGTTTCCCGGACGTCACGCCGCGGGTCCTGCCGCTGCGGGTGAGCATGTCCGAGTTCAGCCTCCCGGACGGCACCCTCAGCGCTCAGGTGAACTTCGATGCCGTCAGCTTCGGATTCAGCCAACCCGCAAACCTGACCATCTATTACCGGCCGGAAACCGGCCAAGGCACGTTTCTTCCGCAAACAACGAGCTACAATGCCACCACCCACAAACTGCGTGCGACCATCGATTTCTCCGCCACCATCGATTTCATCTCAAACATCGGCGATATGGGCGAATTCATCTTCTGCTATCCAGATCTGCCGGATGTGGCGTATCCCCCCCTGCTCAACGAACCGGAAGGCGACCGGGGTATCCAAAGCCACGGGGTCGTCGCGCCGCCACTCGCCACAAGTGGCGTGGTCTATCCGGTCAACCAACAACGGCCCGTCGCACTCTCATGGTCGCCCAAGGGCATGGCCCGCTGGTATGAACTTGAGATTGCCACCAGTCAGGATTTCATTAATCCGGTCGTGCAGATCGGCTATCAGACGAATGCCAATTATGTGCTGAACAGCCCCGTTCCTAACACAACTTACTATTACCGCGTGAGAACTTGGAATGACTCTGGAGAAAGCGCTTGGTCGCTCGGCTCGTTCCGGACGGTAGCACCGATGATTCAAGTCACCTCGCCTAACGGATACGAGGAATTGGGGCGGGAACGCCAATTTTTCATCCGATGGAATGACAACATCGCTGAGAGTGTGGTGATCGACCTCTACAAGGGCGGGACCTTCCTGAAGACGCTCGCGACAAGTTCCAGTGCAGGGGCGTATCAATGGGTCCCCGACGCGGGCCTGACGCCTGGCAGCGATTACACGATCAAGATCAAGAGTTCCACGGATGCCACGTTGTCCAACGCCAGCGCAGCGGCCTTTGGCCTCGACGTGCCCTATATCAATCCCGGATCCTTGCTTCGCTTGCCCGACGGCCGCACCCAATTCAGCTTGACCGCGCCGGGCGCGACTCAGGCCAAGGTCCAGGGTTCGGCCAACCTCGCTGATTGGACGGATTTGCAGACGCTGCCGGTAACCGGCGGCAGCGCGACGTTCACCGACAGCGAAACGGGCCTGCCCAAGCGCTACTATCGCTTGTACGTGGCACCTTGACGGGATCAGGCAAGCTGCAATTGAGCATTGACATGCGAGTGGCGTCCCGGCAGCCTGCGCGTGTTCGACGAGGAAGCCCATGTTTTTCCCTCGTGAGTTGGGACGGGAGGCCGCATGCCAGCAAGCAGTTTTTCAACAACTATCCATGAAAAGGAGCATCATAACAACAGTGAGTGCGTGCCTTCTGGCCACGGCGGCCAGGGCCGAGGTGCGGGTGTTTGTGGAGGATTCTAACGGCTCGGCTTTGCTCAAGTATCAATGCACGGCCGGCGAAGTGATGCGCGCGTTTGCCTTGAATGTGACCATTGACCGCGGGCAAATCGTCGGCATTTCAAATTTCTTTGTCGGTCCCAGCACGGCTTCCGCACACGGCTACGGGATCTTTCCTGCGGCCTTTCGCGACCATGTTGCCGCAACGGTGACGTCAGGGACGGTCGCCAACTGGAATGCCAGCGGCTACAACCCAGTCGCTTCGGTGGCTGATGCGCCGAGCGACACACTGGCCGGTTTGGGATCGAGCGGTGTGACGCTTGAGTTTGGCGCAGTGTGGGACGCGTCTGCACCGACGGCGGCTCCTGCAGCCAGCGGCACGCTCTGCACACTGCAACTCAGCACGGACGCCACTCTCCAAGGCACCAACGTCACGCTGGCAGCCAACGCCAGCCGCGGCGGGGTGGTGGCCAGCCCGAACGGCACCACCGTCACGCCAACCATGGTGGGGGCGCACGTCGGCCCGGTCCCCCGAATCGCCGTCGAGCAACCTCTGGGCAGTCCCCTGACTGATGGTGGTTCCGCAGACTTCGGTGGGGTGGTCGTCGGCACCAACGCCAGCCTCACCTTCACCATCAGGAATCCAGGAACGGGCGATCTAACGGGCTTGGCAATCACCGGTGATGGGTCCAACTCGGCGGATTTTGCCGTCACATCCAACCCGCTGGCTCCAGTGAGCGGCCCAAGCGGGAGCACCCCATTCACCGTCACCTTCACGCCCGCCGCCGTCGGATCTCGCAACTCCGCCATCCACATCGCTAACAACGACGCCATCGCCAATCCATTCGATATCAACCTAACGGGCACCGGCATCACAGCCTTCCAAGGGTGGACGAACGCCGCCGGGCTGCCAGTGGGTCAGGCCGGCCCGGAACAAATGCCGCAAGGTGACGGAGTGCCAAATTTGCTGAAATTTGCCTTCAACCTGGATCCGACGAAACCGGATACCCGCGTCTTATCCCTCGGGGCGGGTGGGACCGCCGGACTGCCGGGTGGGGCTAGAGCTGGCGGCGGCTTGCGCCTTGAATATCTGCGGCGCAAGGCGAGCACCCATCCGGGCATCACCTACACAGCGCAATTT
>JBAXCM010000185.1:0-8517 GCA_037141475.1 Verrucomicrobiota bacterium
GCCGATGCATCGACCTGCATCGACCTGCATCGACCTGCATCGACCTGCATCGACCCGCATCAACCTGCATCAACCTGCATCAACCTGCATCTGACGGTGAGCGAAGGACTCGCCAAACTCGCCAAACTCGCCAGACTCGCCAGACTCGCCAGACTCGCCACCCTTTGCGTGACGGACATCAGAAACGACGGCAAAACGCGCTGCGGCGTCGTGCCCGAACCGCGCCTGGACGTGGCGGAACTCATCGCCCTATCCGGCATTTCAAATTCCCTCGGTCATCTGAAATCAAGGAGCCAAAGTAGCCACCAGAAAATTGCTGCCGTCACGACGCGTAAAGCTTTCTTAAAGAATGACTTATGCTTCATCCTCTAGGGTTCCTGAAATGGAACATCCGCAGCAGCGCCGCCCACACGCCTCAGGATCAGCGTCCATGGAGTCTTGCCGTGTGGGCCGCTGAGCGGCCTTTCCGGACCTTGCTAGCGAAGTCAACACCGAGGCACGTTTCCTTTGGGCGTGGAGCATTCTCAAGCCACCGTACTAGCATGAGCAGGTCTCGCGACATTACGCTGGTCCGATCGGACCAGCGTAATGTCGTGTTCGAGGCCCATGGCATCTATCATTCATCAGGGCGGAATGGACCAACCATGGCGGGCTAACTTGCTTGACGGCGTGGCGCATTTGAGTTCGCTCACCTCACTCTGTTCGTTCTTGGATCCAACGAACCGCCACGTTAGAGATTGGCTAGGCTCACCGTCGCGCTAGATTCCGCCGCACCATCGAACACCACTAGGCGCTCGTGCTGGAGGTTGCGCACCGAGGCTAACGGGTCGGCAGCCGACAGGATGAAGCGCGGTCTGAAACCCGCTTCTAGCGAACCGCAGCGGTCACCGCCGATCAAGCGGAGCGAGTTGCCGCGGGTTGCCTGGCAAAGAATATCGAGGGTTGGCATGCCGGACATTTCCAACAATTCCATTTCGTATAACAAGCCCGTGCCGTGGGCGACGCCACAAGATCCCGAATCGCTACCGACCAAGACGGTGACGCCAAGCGCTAGGGCATTTTGCAAACTGCGGGCGTGGTTGTCGAGGATGCGGCGGAGGTGGTCCAGTATTGGAACATCCCAGCCCATGATATCTGAGTGATCCACCTGTTCCTGCACCGGGGTGAAGGTCGGCACCCACGCGATGTTCTTATCGCGCATCTTTGCCAACTGATCGGAGTTGATGAAAAACCCGTGCTCCAGAGTATCGACTCCGCCGTCGATGGCGTGCCCCACGCCAGTCTCGCCAGAGGCGTGGGCCATCAGATGCCGCCGGTTTGCGTGCGCTGTCTGCCGGAATTGCTGGATGTCTTCCACCTCAAACTGCGGCTTGGCCGTCACCGCACCTTTGGCAAAATTGATGATACCCGTGGGCACGATTTTGATGTGATCCGCCCCCTCGGTCACCCGTGCCTGCACACAACTCTCGATGGATGGATGAGCTTCCACCGGCGTGCTGAAAAATCCGCCGTAGCGGCCGTGCCGGTGAATGCCAGCCCCGGGACTGAAAACCCGCGCGGTGAATGCAGGGCACTTTTCAGGGGCGGTGTCCCGGCTCAGCCGCAGGCCAACCCCGTCCTTGTCCCCGCCGTCGCGCATTGCGATGATACCCAGCCGGGCCAGGACGTGCAACCGGGCCGCGGCCAGCTGATAGAGTGTGCCGGAATCCTGTTTCTGATAGTCGCCACGCTTCTCCGCTGCCAGCTCAGCCCCTTCCAAAAATGTGTGTGAGTGGCCCTCAATCAGGCCGGGCAACACCGTGAAATCCGTCAAAATCAAATCCGGGGCATGGCGGCCGCCGGCAAGTGCCGCAGCGGGTTGCTCGTTGCCAACGTACAGAATATTGGACGAGTTATAGATAAGGTGGGCATTCGTCAGAACCCGGCGATTCGCGGCATCAAGCAATTTTCCAACGACGATCCATCGCTGCGGATTGGCCGGGGTGACGCGCAGGTTTGCCAGGACGTCCAGGGGTATCGGTAGAGCGGGCATGTTCTAATCAACTAGGATCGCTCCACATGTCCATCAACGCATCGAGTTGACGATAGCCGGCATCCTCGGCGGATTCGCCGAAGCGCACGCGGCCTTCATCGAGGACGCGGCTGAGGTCGCGAACCAGCTTGGCATCTTGGGCCAGGGGGACCGTGTTTTTTTCGGGATTGGCGAGCGCAAAGTCCATGCCGGCATCTATCGCTAAACGTAAAAATGCCCGCTCCAACGCCACTTGCATCGATTTTGGTGCGCCTAACGCAAAGTTAGACAGGCCCACAGATATGTGAATTCCCTCCAGACTCCGGTCTGCACGCAGGGCGGCTATCGAATCGAGACACAGGTTGATCAAGCCACTGGTGTCGGAGGCGATCGGTGCCAGCCCCGGATCCACAATGATGCGGTCACATCCAATGCCGGCCTGTTCACGCAGCATCGCGACAAAATAGCGGGCTGTTCCGAGAATATCCTCCACGCTGGTGGCCGGACCGTGCAAGCCACCGGGTCTCAGGCATTCGGAAGCCATGACAATGACGTTCATGTCGTGTTCCTTGGCGAGTTGAATCATGGCGGAGACGTCATGCCGCGATACCGCGATGGAATTGAGGATGGGCCGCCCGGTGGATTTTTCAGGATCGTAGTGCTTGAGGCATACGCGGTGAAACGCCACGTCGGGGTTGTCGAAACTGATAGGCACAGAGCTCACCTCTTGGATTGCGGGGATGAGTTGCGGGAGGAAATCCAGCATCTCCTGGAGCGTCACGGGAAGGATACGGGTGCCGTCGATGTTAAGTGTTAGATAAGAGACACCCAAAGCGGTTTGGATTTTTGCCAGTTCTTGATAGCCGGCGATGTCGCGGGCTTGCCAGGCTTTGCGGGCTCGGCCATAGGAATGGTTGATCAATTCTCCGATGACGTGGAGGGGAGGTCGGTTCATGTGGGGGTGGGGGAGTCTTGCTTTGCCGTGTGATCTTTGCCTAGCCAAAAATTCGCCCAACTCGAGGTGCCGCGCAGCCCCTGGTTCTGAATGACCGGCACATGCCCTAGCAATTGTTGGGATTGGGCCTCAAATTTCATCCGGTCGTAGGCACGGGCCCAAATGCATTCATAGTCAAAGACCTCGCATTTGCCGTCGCGGGTGCCGCCGCACGGGCCGTTGCGCTGGTTTTTTGCGCACTGCGATTCGGGGCACAAAAATGCCATCTCGCTCAGCGAGCAATCGCCACAATCCCTGCAGCCAAACCACAGGGATTTTGACAGGTGCTCGATGCCGCGCAGCCATTTTGGCCCTTGGCTGGGATTGTCAGCGTTCTGGCAAAGGGTGGTGGCCAGCGGCGCGAGACCCTTGCCATGTTCAAACATCAGGGCGTGGAAACGCTTGGAGAGGTGATAGCCCAAACCCACGTTTTTGCTAGTTTGTTTGGCATTCAGGGATTTCTGCCAGTCCCCGTTGACGGTGCCCGGGCGGGAGAGGCCGGTATCTGGGTCGGGCTCGAAGAGGAAGAATTCGCCTGGGCGGGAGAAGGAAATTTCCTTGGCGAAGAGTTTCCAATCATCCTTGGCGAACGAGTTTTCCACCTTTAAAATCGCCTCAATTTCCGCATAACTATGCACACCGCCCAAATAGCCAGCTCCATAGCCCAGCCCTCGATAGATCGCCAGCTGCTTCGCCGCAAACTCATGGAAAAACACCTTACCCTTGTCTGGTGATGCCCCTTGCTTCTGACAAAGCGCCTCCAACTCGTCGGTTAGTATCACTCCCGGGATCTTCATCTGGTTGAACAACCGCGCCACAAAGCGGCTCAGCACATAGACGTTGCCAATGACCGGAGTGTTGCCGAGTTGGCGCAGGCGCAGGTATTCGAGCAGCTCATGGCCCTTGCGGGAATCAAAGCCGATTTGATTGATGATATACTTGGCGCCGGCTGCGATTTTTTTCTCCAATTTGTAATACTGCGGCACCAGTGTGTTCTCGCGGAACTTGAAATTGCTAGTCACCGCCCCGGCAAAAAAATGCGTCGGATCCAGCTTGATCGCTACCTTGGCACTGCCCGAGGTTACCTCCAGCCCGCCATTCATCTTTTCAATGAGCGTCAGCAGCGCCACCGAGTCGAGGTCAAACACCGGCTTGGCACATCCCTCGAAACACTCGATCGGATAGTCGCCAGTGAGCGCCAAAATGTTGTGAAACCCCTGGCTGGCCAGCAGCCACAGCTGGCTCTCCAGCGCGTAGCGGTTCAGGTCCTTGCACGTCAGATGAATGACCACCTCCTTTCCAGCAAATAAAATCGGGGTGCCCAAGGCGATAGGCGCGAGCTGCGGATTGCCCCCGGCATTGTCGGTGATGGATACCCAGTCAACTTTCGGGCTGTCCGTTAGATCCTGCGAAAACTCACGGGTTTTGCGGGTGAGTTGTTGGCTCATGGTGCCACGAGTGGATACCAATTCCACGCCAAGCGGGAAGCGCCCGGTTTCCCCCAGGATTTCCTTGAGCCGAAGGTTAGAGGACAGATCAATCATATTGCTTGGAGGCTGCGCCTCAGGCACAAGACAGAAGACTTGAGGGCACAAGAGATGAAAACTTGACCTAAGGACAGCGAATTTGGCTATTCAAGGATTCTACGGTCGCCTCAATTGAATCCAGCCGACCATTTGACATCCCTTGAGGTCGGCGACTTGAGTGTGATCCTGGCCAAACCATCCTTTTGCTGGAGAGCCACGCTGACCCCGGCTGCCCGGTCCTCTGCGGAAACCTCGGCCTTGAGCGCTTGATTGATTCCGTTAGATGTGAGTGTGACGACGCGCAACTCATAGTCATCATTGGCGACCAGACGACTGGTGCCGCTCAGTTGCTTGGTGGCGGGAGCCCATGATTCCTGAATCACATCAATGATCCCTTGGGTGATATGTCTGGAGGTACTGATCACCTGCGGATGCAAGGCCAGCGCCTTCAATGACAGGATAGCGCAAGTCGCCGGGGTCAGTGTCTGCTTCAAGTTACCTTTGAACGGACCAGTCATTTTGTTAGACCAGTATTCATAAGCGACGTACTCCGCCTGGCCATCGAGGCCGATGTTGGACAGCGGTCTATCAACCGTCAGCTCCTGATGTTCATCCCAGTTGAACAATCCAACCACGTCGCGGCGCGCTGCGGCGCGGGTGTCGGTGAGCAACCATATGGCGGGAATATCCGCTTCAAACAAGTCGACCGGCCGCGGCCTCAGCGGATGCGACGGCATCGTGCGTTTCAGCAGATCGATTCGTTCTGGCGTCAGGTCGGGGTATGAGTCGCTGCTGGCACTCAACTGGCCGCTGAGTGTGACCCATGAGCAAATCGCCCTAGCTTGGTTGATAGGCAGGCTGGTTCTGACATACAATGGATCTGGATCATTGTACCAGATGCGGCCGTGGAGGTGATAGTTTCGGGCACCGTAGGTAGGACCGGTGCGGATGCCGCCCCAGTTCGGGCCATTGTCCGGGCCGATGCGCATGGCGTCGATGAGACCGAAGGGACCGCCGTAGCTGCGCATATTCTGGGGTGTGCAGCAGCCGAGGATGAAGGTATCTTTGCCGGCGGTTTGGCGGATCAGTTTCAGGCCGTCGCGATAGGCCTCGATATTTGTTTTGTTCGGATCATGCAGGACGGCGTCGCCCATTTTATCATCCTTGTAGGCATCATTGACATAACAATGATTGACTGCCGCGCCCGAGCACAGACCATCCATTTTTAAATAGCCATATCCCCACTCTTTGACGATGCGGTGGATTTCTTCCTGCAGATACTTCAGCACCTCGGGATGAGTCATATCTAACGCCGTCCCGCCCCACGGGCTGTCATGCGGCTTGCCGTCGTCGCGTTTGACGAACCAATCCTGCCGATCCTTGTACCACGGGTCGTCATGTGTGCCGGAAAATGGCATCAGCCAGATGCCGGGCACGAACCCGAGTGCCTTGATCTTGTCCGCAGTGGCCTTCATGCCGGAGGCGTAAGGGCCGCCGGGCTGGACCTGGGTGAAGTTTTTGCGCGGGCCGTTTTTAGACTGGCCGTCCTGCCAACCGTCGTCGATCTGGACCACCGAAAACCCATGCGCGGCAAAATTCTTGGCGGCAAACGCCGCTTGCAGAGGCAGTTGTTTTTCGTCGGATGAACCGCAGTGGTACCATGTGCAATAGACGGTGGGCAAGGGCGGCAACTTGATGTTTAAGGTTTTGGCTGTTGCATCGGCCCAGGCTTCCATGCCGAGCCGGGCGTCATCGAAGTAGCCAAACGCAAAGGTTTCGAGGGGCTCGGATTGGTTTGGCGCGAGGCGAAGCCGGCCGTATTCGACCTGAGCTCTGAAACTTGGCTGCTTGTCATTGAGGCCGACGAAGGCGACGCCGCTGCCGCGAGCTGTGGTGAGCCAACCGCCGACCACGCCATGGCGCGTCAGAGGATCGACGAGGGCCTGCCACATATAGCTGCCTTTGTTATCGGCCAAGCTGGAGAGGCCTCCGGTGCCGAACCCCCTTAGGGCATCAGCGGGCTTGCCGAGGTCCACCGCGACGGTGATCACCGGCACCTTGTTGAGCACCTTCACGTCGCTGCCTGTGTTGGTGACCCGCAACTTTACCAAGGCGAATGGCAGCCCGGGAAACAGCTCCACCCTGCCGCCTCCACTCGGGTCCGCAATCTCGATTGCCTCGCCTTTGCCGAAGGTGGCGTCGCTCACCGCCACCACCTTGCCGGAGCCGCCCGCCCCTGCCAAAGTAGCCACACCAAAGGATTTGCCGCCGACCCCATCATTGAGGGTGAGGCTGCCGGCTTCATACGATAGTTTGACCCGCTCGTTTTGAATGGAGACCGCAGCAGGCGCAACAGGCGCAGCAAAAATCGTGGCTAGGGCGGCCACTAGGAATCGTTGATAGGGAGATTTCATAGGATAGGCAGGTGCTTGATGATGATGCTAGCGGATGCCGTAAGCCGAAGCAATCCCAACATTCGCTGGCCTTGAGGCTGCGAAAGGCCAAGGTGCCAACCTTGATCGGGAAAACTATTTGAGTCTCCCTCCCCTCTTTATGGAATCATTCACCCACCCGTGTTGGGGTCCTTCAAGATCGCAATCCCTGTTGATAGACATGTTTGGAACCAGTCCTTGAATGTTGCAAATTTGGGATTCTTGATCCGCGTTGGATATTCTCATTCGGGCAGCAGCACGGTTTGCTAGAGATCATTACGAGCAGGGGGCCTTGAACCGGAGATGCCCGCTTAACCTGAGCCAGCGGGAATGCCCCCCCCGTCGAGTCCGGCCTGCCTTCGGGCTTGCCCAGCGGGCGGCTTGGACGTATCCTCCGGCATGGCGTCCACGTTTGGCGAAATTTTCCGCATTCACACCTTTGGCGAGTCGCACGGCGGCGGCGTGGGTGTGATCATTGATGGCTGTCCGTCGCGGGTTGCGGTGAGCGAGGCGCAAATTCAAGTCGAGCTGGACCGGCGGCGACCGGGACAGTCCGATATTGTGACGCCGCGCAATGAGGCGGACCGGGCCGAGATTCTTTCCGGTATCCACGACGGGCTGACCCTTGGTACCCCGATCACCATTTTGGTGCGCAATACCGACCAACGACCGGCCGCTTACAACGAAATGGCCGCCAGCTACCGGCCTAGCCACGCTGATTTCACCTACGACGCGAAATTTGGCATCCGAGCGGCGTCCGGTGGTGGCCGGGCATCGGCCCGCGAGACGATCGGCAGGGTTGCCGCGGCAGCCGTGGCCCGGCAGGTGCTCGATGTTTTTCACCCTGGCATCGAGATTGTGGCGTGGGTGAAGTCCATCCAACATCTTGAGGCCAGCGTCGATCCTACCACGGTCACAGCCGAGGCCGTGGAGTTAAATATCGTTCGCACCGGCGATGCGGCCATGGTCGAGCCGATGATCGCACTGATCAAGGAGGTTCGGGCCGACGGCAACTCGGTCGGCGGCGTCATCGAATGCGTGATCCGAGGCTGCCCTCCCGGCCTGGGCGAACCGATTTTTGACAAATTGGAAGCCGATCTGGCCAAGGCGATGCTCTCACTACCGGCGACCAAGGGGTTTGAAATTGGCTCGGGCTTTGCGGGTACGCGGCTTTCCGGTCGCGAGCACAATGATGCATTCCGCATGCTAGACGGCAGGGTGCGGACCACCACCAATCATTCCGGCGGGATCCAAGGCGGCATCTCCAACGGCGAAAATATCTTCTTCCGCGTCGCCTTCAAGCCCACCGCCACCATCATGAGCTCTCAGCAAACCGTCACCGCCGACGGCCACAACACCGAATTGCTAGGCCGCGGCCGCCATGACGCTTGTGTGCTGCCCCGCGCTGTGCCCATCGTCGAAGCCATGGCCACCCTCGTTCTGACCGATCACCTCCTCCGCCAGAGGAGCAGGCAACGGGAATAGAGGGTCGAAGACTGCTCATTCACTCATTCACTCATTCACTCATTCACTCATTCACTCATTCACTCATTC
>JBAXCM010000186.1:0-8503 GCA_037141475.1 Verrucomicrobiota bacterium
CTGCCGGGGCCATTTATATCCAAGACCCGGCGACCCGGCATTCCGTCGAGTTGCTAGACCCGCAGCCCGGTGAGCGCATCCTCGATGCCTGTGCCGCACCCGGCGGCAAGGCGTTCCTCATCGCAGCGGCACTGGGCTCGGCAGCCACCCTCGTTTGCACTGACTCGAACGAAAAACGCCTGCCTCGGTTGCGCCAAAACCTCACCCGCCTGCATGCCGCCGAGGCGACCATCGCCGTCCACGATTGGACCCAGCCCGCCCCGCTTGCGTGGCACGCTGCCTTCGACGGCATTTTGCTGGATGTTCCTTGTTCTAACACCGGTGTGCTGCGTCGCCGAGTCGATGTCCGCTGGCGCTTGCAAGCCCCGGATATTGATGCTCTGGTCCGCACCCAGCGTCAAATCTTGGAAAACGCCCTGCCTTGCCTCAAGCCTGGTGGCCGACTCGTTTACTCGACCTGTTCTCTTGAACATTCAGAGAATCTCGGCCAGATAGAGGCATTTCTCGCCGACCACCCAAGCCTCACGCTACACTCCACCCGAGAGGCCCTGCCGTTTCGAGATCACACTGACGGGGCCTTCGCGGCATGCATCGGAGCGCAGATGAAATAGAGCGATGATTTCTGAGGTCATTCACTGGGTTCTGACCTGGCGGCGACGGATTCCAGCAACCCGGCCGCATTCGTTAACAACTCAGGGAGAGCCAATCCGGTGGCGGCCAGCTCGATGATCTGCTGAAAGAGCCCAGATTGGCTCGCTGGTGAATCTGCGGAGCCACAAAATGCCCATACCGGGATGCCATGGGCACGGGCCAAGCGGGCGATGCCGGCCGGACCTTTGCCGCTCAACGTTTGTTCATCCAGGCGGCCTTCGCCGGTAATCACCAGATCAGCGGCACCAATCTGTTCGGTCAGTCCGGTGAGGGAAGCCAGCAAGTCGAACCCTGGAACCAATTCGGCGGCGGCAAAGCGCAACAGGCCGAAGCCAAGACCGCCGGCGGCACCCGCGCCGGGAAATTCCGCTAAGTGGGCACCATCAGTGAGTCGAATAATTTTTTCCAAGGCAGCTTCCAATACTGGCATGGTCGCTTCGTCAGCGCCCTTCTGAGGCCCGAAGACGCGGGTGGCGCCATGCGGACCTAACAGCTGGCTGGAGACATCACAAGCCGCAGTGACGAGCGGCAAGCGTAGCATGTCCGAGGCATCAACATGCGCTAGATGTCGGGCCAGGATGCCGGGAGATGGGTGGAGGACAGATTGATCGGCGGCAAGAAATCGCACACCGAGTGCTGAGGCCATGCCGGCACCACCGTCATTGGTGGCACTGCCACCGATGCCTAGCACGATGCGTTTAGCACCGCCGTTTGTGATGGCATGCCGCATCATTTCCCCGGTGCCTGTGGTGGTGGCGGCCAGGATGTCACGTTCTGCTTCGGGAATCCGCCAGAGGCCGCTGGTCTCGGCCATTTCCATCACTGCCAGCGGGCCGTCAGCGGAATCCGCCATCATATAGCGAGCGGTGATGGGGCGGCCGAGGGCATCATGGGCGGGGCATTTGATCCAGCGGCCCTTGAGCGGGGTGCAGAGGGTTTCGGCGAAGCCCTCGCCGCCATCAGCAATCGGGTGGATCGTTATAATCGCTGATGGCCAACGAGTGGCTAGGCCACGGGCGATGGCGGTGCAGACTTCCAGAGCACCGAGCGAACCTTTGAACTTATCGCAGGCAATGAGGATGTGGCGCGGTTTCACTGGCAATTTCTAAAAGCCTAGCTCGGTGGCGTTGACGATGCTGGGGGCAAGGGCGGGGACTTTTCCGGAGAGAAAGGAGAGGATGTCGCCACCTTCGTTGACCGGCAAACCTTGGAGGATGGCGGCGACGTTGCAGGCCGCCAAGCTGGCCATGCCTTCGCGGGTCCACTTGGTGGCCGAGGCGATGTGGGGAACCATGACGACGTTTGGCAAATCGGCGAGGCCGGGTTTCATGGCAGGCTCGTCCTCGAAAACATCGAGCCCGGCTCGGAAATCCAGGTTGGCCTGGCAATGAACGACGAGTGCGGCTTCATCGATCAGTGGGCCGCGGGCGGTATTGATGAGGATGGCGTCGGGTTTCATCAAAGCTAGACGTGGCGCATGGATGAGATGGTGGGTGGATGCATCGAACAACGTGTGAAGACTCACTACGTCTGCCTCGCGCAACACATCATCCACGGTGCCCAAGCGGCGACAGGTAACGGCGGGCAACCCCTGGCCGGCTAGAAATGCGCCATAGGCGGCGATGTAGGCTTCAAGTTCCACGTTTGGGCGAAGGTCGCAATAGACGAGATTCATTTTGTGTCCCTCCGCCATCATTTTTGCATAGGCAGCGCCGATGCGGCCAGCCCCGATGATCCCGACGGTCTTGCCATGGAAGAGTTGGCCGAGAAACAAGGTCGGCAACCAGCCGATGAAGCGGCCCTCGCGCATGAAGCGGTCGGCCTCGACGATCCTTCGGGATGCCGCGAAGGTGAGTGCGACGGCGTGTTCCGCCGTGGCCTCTGTGAGCACGCCGGGCGTATTGCCGACTGGGATGGCCAGTGCGGTTGCTGCCGCAACATCCACGTTATTGTAGCCAACCGCATAATTGCTGTAAACACGGACACCAGCGGTTGCGAGCATGGCAAACATGTCGGCATCCCAGCTCTCGGTAAGCTGGCCGATGACGCCGTCGCATCGGGGCCCGACACCTGCGGTGATCGCCTCGCGTGAAAGGATGCCTGTGCCTTGAATGATTTCAACGCGGCAATCCGCAGCAGTGAGAACATCGAGCCAATGGCTGCCAGGAAGAGGTTTGGTGACGACGACCCGGCGGGATCCGGTAGAGTTGACGATTTCGATGGATGGGGAGTTCATTGGGAAAGGACAGCAACGAATGAAATTTAGCAGGCTTGGCCCAATCTGCACTGAATCCGTGGGACCCTGTCAAGCCGATTGCTGGGATCGCGCCATGGGGGGACAGTGCGTGCCAAGGCACCCTTGCTGCAATCGATGGGTGGAGGTGAATGATGCTACAGACATCCGCAAGACGGCTTGGCGATGCTTGCGAACCCCGACGCCCTCCCGGTCCAGCCAAAACCGCGCGGTCGGAAACTCCGCCCCCTTTCCGCCGCACTCCATCCAGTGGCCATGCATGGCGGGGCATTTTGGACTTGGCATGGGACGCCGAACAGCTTGAATGGTGTAGCGTGATTTACCCACCCTTGGATCATTGGTTGTGGCTGGTGCCGGCGTTTTCGCTGGGAGCCTGCATCGGTTCGTTTTTGAACGTGGTGATCTATCGCGTTCCACTGGGGCTTTCAGTGAATGACCCGAAGCGCTCATTCTGCCCGCAGTGCAAGGCCGCGATCCCACTTTGGTTAAATCTGCCGTTGCTGAGCTGGCTGCACCTGAAGGGGAAATGCAAAGAATGCGGGCAGCCGATTGCGATGCGCTATTTTGCCGTGGAACTCCTCACCGCGCTGGTGTTCACCGCAGTGTGGCAGGGCTTCGCGCCACTGGCCGTCGGCACGGTCGTCCTCCTGTGGGCTCTGGCGGCTTTGCTGATTGCCATCGCCTTCATCGATGCCGAACACATGATCATCCCGGTGAAAATGACGATTGCTGGCTCGATTTTGGGCCTGCTGGCGTGTGCGCTGTGGCCACAACTGCCGGTGCTGGCAGGGGGCGGGGCAACGTGGCAAATGGCCCTGCTGCGAGGTGGCATCGGATGGGCCACCGGATTTTTAGGGTTGGGCATGGTCGTGGAATTGGGGAAACTGGCATTTGGCAAAAAGGACCTGCGCTTCCCGCAGCCCGTGGCGTGGTCGTTGCGCGAACCCCAGGCGGATGATGACCCGATGTGGTTTGTCATCTCCGACGAAGAGGTAGCTTGGTGGAATATGTTCAATCGCAAATCGGACCGCTTGCTCGTGGAGGCCACCGACATTCGGGTGGATGGCGAGTCGGTGGGCGGCGGCTTGCTGACGATCCGCGAATTGGAAATCCAATTGCCCGACGGCACGATCCGACAACTGGCGGCGATGAAATCGTTGGATGGAACCGCGACCCATGCGGTCATTCCACGTGAGGCAATGGGCTCGGGCGACGGATATTTGCTAGGGATGGTTGGGGCATTTTTCGGCTGGTCCGGGGTGCTGTTCACGCTTTTCAGCGGCTGTTTGGTGGCGCTTCTCGCGGCACTCGTCGGGCGGATCGGCTTTGGCAAACAGCTGCCCTTTGGGCCGAGTTTGGCCGTGGGAGCCGCACTGTGGATGTTTGGCGGCTGGAGGTTGTTTGCGTGGTACGTCGAGTTTCTCGCGCCGCTCGGTGGCCTGCCCTGAGGCCCGTGCCAGCAACAGAACGAGAGGTCAAAAACCCGCGAATCACGGTAAATTTGAGCCAGCAGGGAGCTTCTAACTGTAAAATCGGACTGGAAAATTGCCGTGAATGGTTGGAGAATCGGCCATGAGCAATCGCACAATCAACCTGTGGAGTGTCAGCAAAGGGCTGGCGGGGCAGATCTTGCGGACGCGGAGGGAACGCCGACGGCTGATGAGCCAATTGTTGCTGCTGGCGCTGGGGATGATGGCCGCGGGGTTGTGGCTCTTGGATCATTGGCTGGCGGCTAATCTCTGGCGATTTTTCCTCTGGTGGGCGGGTTGCGCTGGCATCTGTGCCCTGACGATGCTCTTCGCCCTGTACGATTGTGCGGCGGTCATCCGCGAGGAACGCGCCCCACACCAGTCCGATCTCGGCCACCGATGATCCTGAAATTTGAGTGAACCTATCATGCTCAATCCCTTGGAAAACTCAGACTCAATGTGGATTCCCGGCGCAAGCCGCGCCAGGCCGCTGATCTATCAACTCATGCCGCGCTCCTTCGGCAACACCCGGGAAGCGTGGGTCGTCAATGGCAGCTTGGTGGAAAACGGCTGCGGCAAGTTCAGCGACATCAGCGCCGCAGCGCTAACCGCCATTCGTGAGTTGGGCATCACCCACCTGTGGCTCACCGGGGTGTTGGAACAGGCGAGCGGCACCGCCTATGCGGAGCGACCGGCGGATGTTGCGGATATTCTCAAGGGAGTGGCGGGCAGTCCGTACGCCATCAAGGATTATTTTGACGTGTGCCCCGATTATGCGGAAGACCCTCTGCGGCGCTTGGACGAGTTCTCGGAGCTGCTGGAGCGGTGTCACGCGCAGGGCCTGCGGGTGCTCATCGATCTGGTGCCCAATCATGTGGCCCGCTCCTATGCCTCTGACGTTTTTCCAGAGTTGTCGTTTGGGGTCGAGGATGACCACCAGGTGTTTTTCGCCCGCGACAATCATTTTTTCTATCTGCGAGCGGACGATCCGGGTGGTGGCCCGCCGCTCAAGTTGCCAACGGCTGGCAAACCCGGATGCAGCGGCGTCTTTATGCCGGAGGCCGAACGTGGCAAAGTCACTGGCAACAACGTGATTTCCTGGGCTCCGGGGAATGGGGATTGGTACGAAACCGTGAAGTTAAACTACGGTCATGACTTCACCACAGGACGCGACACAACGCACTTGCCGGGGCCGGATGCCGTGCCCGCTGCTGTGCCAAAAACGTGGCGCACCATGGACCAAATTGTCGCCTATTGGCAAGCCATGGGGGTTGATGGCTTCCGGGTGGACATGGCGCACTTGGTGCCGTTGCCGTTTTGGCGCTGGCTGGTCAAACGGGCTCGCAGCCGCCAATCTGCAGTGTTTTTCTGCGCAGAAGCCTACGACAACGACCCAGCCAAACTGACCGACGGGCAAGTGCTGGATGAACTGTTGGAAGCTGGTTTTGATGCGGTCTATGATGATCCCGCTTATGATGTGTTAGAGGGAATCTATGACTCAGGAAAATGGGCCAACGACCTTGACCACCTGATATTTAGCGGTGAGAGATTCCATAAGTCACTGCGCTACGCCGAAAACCACGACGAGGTTCGCCTGGCGAATTCGCAGGTGTGGGGCGGGCTGGGGATGCAAGTCGGCAAGCCGGTTTGCGCGGTGCTCTTTGGCCTGGGACGCGGGCCGATCATGATCTATCAGGGCCAGGAAGTCGGCGAAACCGCAGCGGGAGTGAAAGGATTTTGTGGCGACAACGCCCGATCCAGTATCTTCGATTACGGGTCGCTACCCGAGTTGCTCAAATGGGTCAACAATGGCCAATTCGACGGCGCTCGCCTCAGCGAGGAACAAAAGGAACTGCGCGCTTGGTACACCAAACTGCTCGCCGTCATCCAACAACCGGCATTCGTCTCAGGCGGGTTTTACGGTCTCAATTTTGCCAACCGCGACAACCCGCACTTCGGCCGATTGGATGGCGAAATCGTCTCCGGCCACTGGTTCTACGCGTTTCTGCGCCACGATACGATATCCCGCCAAGCATTTCTGGTGGTGGCTAATTTCCATGGCCACGCAACACTGAGCCAGCCACGGGTTCGCATTCCGAGGGATGCAATGGAGATTTTAGGCCGGGCAACTGCCGGATCATCGACGTTTGCGGATCGACTCGCCAGCAACTGGACGACAACCGTGGCAGCGGCCGACCTCGAAGGCGACGGCCTAACACTGCCAGAGCTCCCCCCGTGCACAGCCCTGATGCTGGAAATCAGGTAAGACGCGGCGTCCCGGCGCGCCTCCGGCCACAGGCCCATGCACCGAGACTTTTCTTGTGCCTCCATTCACTTTGCATGGCCGCAGGCCCAAGCCATGGGCAGCCCATGGGGCGAGATATGCTCTGCCGTCAGAAGAATCAACCGCGTGGAGGATCCCCGTGAAATATATCCGCCATGAGCCCGTTCTGATCCTCTCGCGATGCCCTGACGAGCAATGGGGCGGCTTTCTTTCTAGCGTTGATAGATGGGGAGGAAGTGGTTTTTGACGGCAAGGGCGAGCACAGCCATGGAGGTGCAATAGGTTTTGCCTGGGCCGCTTTCCTCGCCGCCGAGGCTTTGCCACCAGCCTTCGCGGGACTGCAGGGGCAGGAGCATGGCGGGCACGGTGCGCTGGGCGGTATCGGCGAATTTTCCACCGCGCTGGTACATGCCCTGAGCATAGTAATAGGTGGTGTAGAAGAACCATTGTTTGTCCTTTTGGAGGTCGATCGTGAGCAATAATTCACTGGCGCTGAGGGTTTCCTCGGCCTGGTACTGGCCGCATACCTGCATCGCCAGCAGGCCTTCGGCGGTGGTCGAGGTGGTGGTGGCCGGGGCCGAGTAACCAAAGCCGCCGGGCAGATTAGGCCCGCGTTTATCGCCGAGGGGTTTGTAGAGGTGCTTCATGTAGTCGACGACCTTGTCGATGGTCTCGCGTGGCACCTCGATGCCGGCGTTTTGGGCGGCGCGCAGGGCCATGGTTTGCCAGCAAGTGACGGAGAGGTCGGAGGCGCGGCTATCGGGTTCGTATTGCCAGCCGCCGGTATTTTGTGTGTCTTTGCGCATGCTTTGGGCCCGCAGGATCAATTCGACGGCGAGCTTGCATTTTTGGCGGATCAGGGCGTCCTGCTTGTCGTCGAGGCCCATGCCTAACATTTCAGCTAGCATCAGGGTGGTGATGCCGTGGCCGTACATCCGTGAGTTATCGGATTTGCCAAAATAGCCGTCGCTGGTTTGGTTTTCCGGCAACAGGATGTAGTCGATGGCCTTGCGCATGGTCAGTCCCTCGGGCGAGGGGTCGGCGGGTTGGTGGCCGCAGGCGGCGAGTGCGAGGACCGCGAGCGAGGTGTTCGGCATGGGAAATGATTCGCCGATCATGCCTTGCGGTTTTTGCTGGGAAACCAGGTAGGTGGCAGCCAATTTTAAAGACTCATCGATTTTCGGGTCGGCGTGAGCAGCGGCGGTCGTAAGGACGAGGATGGTGGTGCAAAGCCAGTGCAGCGGCTGTCGCTGCGCAAGAGGAGCCTTCGCGCAACGACGCTCACAGAGCGCCGCTACCATCCCGGCGTCGGGCTGGGCGGGGCGGAAGAGAAGGACAAGCGGCCGAAACCACGGATGGAAGGGATGGCTCATGGATTTTTGGATTTTTCGGCGACGACGCGATAGTAGGTGGCGACGGCTTCGCGGTATTCGGCCGGGATTGTTTCGGATTGGCCCTTGGTGAGTTGATCGGCGAGTTTTTTTGGCAATTTTCCCCAATCGCCTTTTTGCAATGCCTGTGCCTCTGGAGGCTGACCTTGCGATGGTGGCGCTGCTTGCAGTGCTGCGCCACCGAGGGATTTCTCCATGGGCGGTCCGGGCGGGCCAGGTAGCCCCGGCAACGGTGAAGGCATCCCCGATCGGCCTTGCCGCAGCGATGCCATGGCGGCCTGAGCCATCCCGCCGGGTGGGCCGGAGCCGGGCATCGGCGGGCCTTGGCCGGGCATCGGCGGACCTTGGCCAGCGGCGGCTGCTGCAGCGGCTGCGGCTGCGGCGGCTTCATTGACTTGCTGATCGAGGGCGTCGAGGGTGCGGGCCATGGCCTGTTGTTCGGCGGGGGTGGCGG